>JABXKY010000014.1 GCA_013619005.1 Candidatus Bathyarchaeota archaeon
TCTGGTCGCCATCCTAGTCGACCTGAATACCGGCGAGATAATCGGAAGAAACTCGGCTATGAACAGCCAGATCACCTACGGGGAGGACCTTGTGACGAGGACGGCGATAGCCCGTTCACAGGAGGGGCTGAAGAAGCTACAGAAAACAGTTGTCGATTCTCTGAACGAGGTCATCCAGGGGATGCTTGAGGCAGCGAATATCTCACCAGATGAGGTGAACGACATCACGGTGGGTGGAAACACTGTGATGAACCACATATTCGCTGGCCTTGAATCAGGCTACCTCGAGATCGCAAACATCGAGGTATCCAGAGACCCAATAATAAAAAAAGCCAAGGATGTGGGCCTCGCTGTCAACCCCGAGAGCTACATCTACTGTGTTCCAAACGTGAGCAGGTTCCTCGGTGGAGACGCAGTGGGTGATGTGATAGCGTCAGGTATGCACTTGGACGAAGACATGAGCCTCATGGTGGACATGGGTACAAACGGGGAGGTCGTGTTCGGCAACAACAAGTGGATGTTCTCATGTAGCTGCGCGAGCGGTCCGGCTTTTGAAGGGGAGGGCGTACGTCACGGAATGAGAGCCGCAATAGGCGGAATCGACCACATCACCATCGACCCAGATACCAAGAAAGCGATAATATCAACAATTGGCGATGCACCTGCTAAGGGTATCTGTGGCTCAGGGCTAATAGACCTGATCGCCGAGGTGTACAGAACGGGAATAATGGATTTCTCGGGAAAATTCGTCGCAAGCCAGCCATATGTGAGGGACGGAAAATGGGGGCTTGAGTACCTGGTTGTTCCAGCGGAAGAAACGAGTGTAGGCCGGGACATTGTGTTGACGCAGGCTGACCTCGACTACGTGATAGACTCTAAAGCCGCGGCTTGTGGGGCCATAACGGTGTTGATGAAGAAGCTCAAGATCGGAATTGAGGACGCAAAGAACATCTACCTCGCAGGGGCTTTCGGGACCTTCACTGATTTGGGCAGCGCCACAATGATGGGGATATTCCCAGAGTTTCCCAATGGTGAGTACCATCCACTTGGTAATGGTTCGCTTTCAGGGGCTTATGCCACACTCCTCTCAATTGAAAAGCGCAAGGAGGCGGCTGAAGTTGCCAAGAAGATGGTTTACATCGACCTACTAGTGGACCTAGAATTCATTGACGAGTACAGTAAAGCGCTATACATTCCAGGGGACAAGGAGTACTTCCCGACATTAAGAAACCCTGAAAAACCACGACGTCAAACAAAAGGAAGAGAATGAGATGGTAGAACATAAGGGCACTATTGTCATCACCGGAAGAGGGGGTACGGGTAAAAGCACATTCACCTCAATGATGGCCCGATATTTTGGAGAAAAAGGTGTTAATCCAATATTGCTAGTGGACTCAGACCCAGACGAAAGCCTCGCAGAGATGCTGGGAATTGACCTTGCCTCAGATGGGAAGAGAAGCATAGCTGATGTTCTCTCTGAGATTCTGGAGACCAGAAAAATGGCCACTATGAGTGGAATGACACCTACGGAAAAGATCGAGCCATATATTTTCCAGGAGAGTCTTTTTGAAGGCCGCAGTTTCTACGATTTCATCGGAATAGGAACCAAGTGGATCGAGGGATGCTACTGTCTACCTGACAGGTCACTCGGACAGATCATGGATATGTGGGGCAAGAACTACGAATACGTAGTCGTCGATAGCCCAGCTGGTGTGGAGCATCTAAACAGGAGGATAACGAAGAAAGTCAAGGACGTATTCAGTATTCTTGACCCGTCCAAGAAGAGCTTTGATAACGCGATACGCTCGCACAAGATTATGCAGGAGGTTCACGTGGATTTCGATAACTTCTACATCGTCGGCGGGTATAGGTTCCCGGAGAGCCTGGAAAAAGAGGCCGAGAATCAACCTTTCACTTACCTAGGACGCGTAGAGAGCGATCCACGGGTTACTGAGTACAATATTGAGGGAAAATCCCTCCTAGATTTACCATTAGAGTCTCCCACATACCAATCAGTAAAGCGTATCCTTGAGAAAACCGGCTACTAGGAGTACTGAAATGAAGATCGCTATAGCAGGGAAAGGAGGCGTGGGGAAAACCTTCGTCTCGGCAACACTCTCAAGACTTCTTGCGAGGGACGGGTACGAAGTGCTTGCTGTGGACGCAGACCCAAACTTGAACCTTGGGTACAGCCTGGGCATAGGTTACGATGAAGCGAACAGTATAACCCCATTGTCAGATAACAATGAGCTTGTCAAGGAAAAAACCGGAGTCGCGCCAGAGGAGGCGCTGGGAAACATGTTTAACATGAATCCGCGGGTCAACGATATCGTGGACAGGTTCGCGGTCAATGCCCCTGATGATGTAAAACTCCTTGTAATGGGTACAGTGAAGGGAGGGGGATCGGGCTGCATGTGTGGGGCTAACGCATTGCTTCGAGTCCTGCTTCAGCACATGCTCATCCAGCGTGGCGAAGTTCTTATCATGGATATGGTGGCAGGGCTAGAACACTTGGGAAGGGGTACTGCCCGTAGGATGGACGCGATGCTTGTGGTCATAGAGCCGAGGATGAAATCAGTGGACACAGTTAGGCGGATTCTGAGGATGGCCGATGAGATAGAGGTCGAGACCGTGCTTGCTGTTGGAAACAAGGTTCTGCGACCCAAGGATGAAGCCTTTGTCAGGGAGAAGATGGCTGAGCTAGGCGTCCCAGTGATCTCAATTATTCCATACGACCAGATTGTTGCGGACGCCGATATGGAGGGCGTCCCAGTAATCGATTACAATGAGGATGCTCCAGCGGTCCAAGCAGTAAAAGATCTGGAACAGTATCTCGTAAACAGGTACAAGCCATGAGGGTCCCCTCATATGAGACTCCGCACAATAACATTCAAGACGAGTTTTTGGCGACCTAGAACGGATTACGTCTCTGAGATAATCAGAATCACCTCACCTCACCTGAAAGAAGGAGATATAATTGCTGTCAGCGAGAAGGCGGTCTCGACAGCATCTGGAAACATCTTCGATGAGGCCGGTGTTAAACCGGGGAGGATAGCTAGATTCCTGGCTGGTCCTTGGACCAGAAAACTGTGGGCGGGGCCACTTGGTAAAATGACGAGTTTAAAGAATCAAACACGCTTGAACCTGATTAACTATCCAGTCGACGAAGGTGCCGCCCATAAACAGACAGCGTTATGGTATGTGGGGCTGTTACAGTCGTTGAGGCATTACAGTGAGGGCGGTATCGATGCGAGTAACCTTCCCTACACCTACGTGAGCCTCCCGCTTAGCAAACCGATTGAGGTTGCAGATAATATAAGAGAAACAGTGTTTCAACGGACTGGAAAGAAAGTAACGGTCATGATAATGGACGGTGACACAACGCATTCATGGAGAAACCTTCACCTCGCGCCCCGCAGGGTGAGTACCCCCGGGTTAATCCATTTTGGAGGAGTCATGTCATACATTATCGGCAGGCTCTTCGGGTTCAAGTCCAGGCAGACACCTATCGCGGTATCCGGTGACCTGGTTAACCCTGATAGAGCCCTCTGGTACGCAAAACTATTTCACAGGCTCTGCGGAGGCGGCGCGGGGAGAACAGTGTGGAGCATGTCCAGTAAAATGGAGACATCACTCACAGGCGTCACTTGGGAGATGCTGGAAGCGGTGGACCACTTCCCCATAACCCTGATGAGGCTAGAATAGCGGCTCGTCCTGGACGTATGATCTTCCCAGATTGAGCGCGATCGCCGCTTTCTCAAGCTCCTTCCCGAGGTAGGCTGCGTGGTCCAGTTTTGTGATGAGTTTTTCCCGTATTATCGTCTGGTAGACCACCCTAGCGTCACCCCCTTTGATGACGGCGCTGGGCTCCTCGCTTCCAGCGGGATAGAATACTGCTACAATCTTGTTTTCGTCTCGATCGACGAGGATTTTAAACCAGCCAGTCTTATCTGGTCTGTAAACGGTCTCACCAACTCCGGGGAGAACATCGACGGCTTCCGCATCTAGGTCATATGAGTGCTCGGTCCTACGTTTCTCCCCCAATATTAGCAGATCCATTCCAAGGTCTTTGACTACAGTGCCTCTTCTCTCGGCCAAGAACATCATATGAGAGGCGCGCAAAGCGTTCCGTACGCTGCCAGTTGCCTTGACGCTGTACTCAGGGATGTGGAGCATGTTTGAGCCAGCCTCCCGGGCCAGGGCAGAGAGAGCCGCTATTACTCCGGGGCTGTCAGCGTCGATGAGCTCAACCGCGTTACCGATGCCAAACAGGAGGGGTGTTTCGGGGTATTCCCGGTGGAACAAATCGTAGGCTTTCAAGCCCTCTAGGAGGCCTGGAATGAGTAACGGCTCTACAACTAGGTCTCCAATGATATTGTTGATACCTAGTCTTCGGGCCTCATCTATGATTTCGGAGATCAGGGCCACTCTATCCTCAGCTTTCTTGGGAAGGCGTCCCTCTTTCATGTTTGTTGACAGGATTACGACGGCCTCATCGTTGATGTGTGGGGCTACCTCATCGAGGTTACCTGCGTCGAGGCTTAGGATCATGTCAATTCCGGCGTCGATTGATGATTTTATCTCCTCCACGTTGAGGGAATCGATACTGATGGGTAGGTCCACTGCCTCCCTGATGGTGTCAATTATCTTTGGAATAACATCGGGCTTGGGGTTACGTGCCAACATCCCAATATCGATAAGGTCGGCTCCCTGCGACTCGTAATATAGGGAACGTGACCTGATTTCTTCCATAGTTAAAGTGGGGGCGTTAACGATCTCGGCAAGCACACGCATGGGTAAGCCCCTCGAGACAGGCAGCTTACCACCTATAACTAGGCCACCCTGGGTGGACAGGATGTCTCTCCAGTTTTTCTCGACCTCCAAGACCTCGCTCACTGCCCGTTTCTCGAGCGCATCCTTCACTAGTTGAGAGGCGGGTATGGTCTTGCTGAACTCGATGTCCATTGAGAGTACAAAAGGTAAATCGGACGCGTGGAGGGTGCCCTTGTATGTTGGTATCCCTGTGGCTTTCTCTACGGGGGTTACATCCCCGTTGATGGAACCGGGTAGGAGAATCATGTCATAGGTAAGCTCCATCTTCCCCAACTGTTTCGCTGCATACGCGGGTGTTATGAACGCTGCCACAGTGACGGGGAGTGAGATTACGTCAACGTCGTGTTTGAGACCCTTGGTGTGTTCCTTTACAGACTCAAACGCAAGTTTTCCTGTTACGATTAGTATCTTCATTTGGTCACCTGTCTCAGCTTATCTGGGCACCCTTGTTGTCGGCTCCTGTTATGAATACGGTACCCGAGTTTTCTCCCTCGTTGATGAACTGATCCATCTCATCTGAAAGCTCCCTTGCTTGGGCTTTTCCATCTACCAACCCATAGAGAGCTGGCCCCCATGAACTCTGACCAGCCCCATAGGCACCATGTTGTAGCATGTGGTTTACACAGCTCTCAATGCGTGGATGTGAGTAGGTTCCGCCCTGCATAGTGGCCCAGTAATCACCAAAAATCGTGTCCAGCTTGGTCACGGCGTCCCCGAACAGGGCTATGTTCTTCTCCAATATAGATGGAATCATCTGCATAAGCACCAGCCGGGAAACCCGGGCGATCATATCCACCGGTGGCAGTTCCAAGTTCTTGAATGCGTCTGACTCTTTCTTTCCACTGAACCCCGAGTTGATTTCTGGGGCGCATACAACGAAAAACCAATCATCAGGCACCTCGCTCCTGTGAATGAGGGGCGGAATCGTCTCAGGGGCATCAACGGCGTGCCCTCCATCTACTATGAAGCCCCCGTGAAGGAAACTATGGGTACCTATCCCCGATCTACGACCACGACCAAGCCCGACCACGATCTCCTCGTAGGACATCCCCAGATCGAATAGCGAGTTGAGAGCGGTTCCCAGGGCGATGGAAAGCTGAGTGCCCGAACCAAAGCCCATATGCTCAGGTATATCGCTTTGGACGTCCAGATGTACGCCCCCATTCACTCCGTGGTCTCTCAGTACCTTGTCGATGATAACCTGAGCCCTACCAGACCGGGCCCCTGTTATCACGGTTTCACCGGCGTCCTCTACCTCAAACACTAAACGAGGGGTCTCGATCGCTACTCCTGCACTCCCGTGAAGCCGACCTATGTCTCCGCGCATATCTATAATACCAAAATGCAGCCGAGAGGGGGCGCTGACTCGCATCTTCATATCGCTACACCCCATTTCTCCATTAGGAATAGGAGCTTTTTTGCCGTTATTGCCTCAGGTGACCCTTCTGAGGACACTTTTGTGATTACGTTTAGGTTGTCTCTCACCTTTTCTTTCAATTTCAGTACCTTTGTGTCTTGGCTCTGGTTGTGAAATACCTGGATCCTTGTGGCATGGATTATTGCCTCGATTGCCTCGGAGCGTCCTCTTCTGAAGACGGTGGGGTACGGTGATTTAATTACTACGTCCTTTGGTGAGAGAGAAAAGGTGGCTCGGAGCTCGGATTCATTCTGCATTCCTCCTGTCTCAGAGTAGATGATTGCGTCGGCGTCTCTCAAACCCATCTCATCAATGGTTGGTTGGTCATCGATCTCGTCCTTGAACGCCGTTGCTAGGAAAAGAATCGGATCAGTGGATATGTTGATGGAAACGGGTTCTCCTCGCATCAGGTTCTCGTACGTCTGGCTTGTTTTGAACGGTTGAACAGACAAAGTTGCACCCTTGCGAGTCACGCCCATGGGCGCCGCGTTGAAAGATCCATCTTGGTTTCGCGTGACCAATATGATCTCTGCTATGCATTCTTGGGAGAAACCTAGCTTTGATAGTGAGTCGGTTACTTGGGCCTCGTTCATCAACATCAACAGTATGGGTGCATATGAAACGTCATAGGTTTACAAATAAGTATCTTTGAATTTGAGGGGCAGTAGGTAGTCTCCGCTGCCTCCTAGTATCAGACGGTGGTAGACGCCGTTCTCCCCGTGGACTTCCTCGATGGTGCCCCGTGCCTCTATCATGTCACCCTCTTGGGCTTGTTCCGTGAACTTACCTCTAAAACTCTTGAGTTCACTGACCTTGAGGTTCCCGGTATCACCCGACACCTGGATTATCCCGTAGATACATGGATTAAAGATTGATCTTGAAGCATCGACGATTCTTGCCTTGATTTTTGCGCGTTTGATAGGTTTTGAGACAGACCCGTCATCTGCCATGAGTAACCTAACAAAGTACTCCCTGCCGTGAACCACCCCGTGAAGTACTTTCGATGATTCTATCCCAGAAAATTTGTCGAGAGGTATTCCAGTATCCCCCCAGCGGGAACTTAAAATCCTGTCAAATAATTCCCCCATCAATGGCTTGACCCAGTCTTGTTTCTCTCGAATCTCAGCCAATGCATCATAGGTCCTTCTCCCATTGCCCTGACCGTAGACGTTGATGTCGATATCGGAACCCTCGGTCTGGAGCCCAATCAATAATGAACCTGAAACACCGTAACTATCCGAGGGGACTCCGCTTGACACGGATAGAGCGTTCACGAAATCAGTTAGAACTTTCTCGACCTCGGAATCCGGGTTTTTGAGTATCTCGTTAAGCCGTTCACGGGGTTCGTAAAAGCGTGCTATTTTGCTAATTGGTACTGATTGAAGCTCTATTCCCAGCCGGGGAATGTGATTGATATATTCAGGATGGTTTTTACTCAGATATTCAGAAGTTGAGTCAATATCATATACTCTCTTGTACCTAACACCACCTAAAACTCGGTCACCGTTTGGGTCGGGAATATAGCGTAGGATAGAGACCACAAGGTTCTCAGGGTGTGTACTGCCTTTAACGGCGAAGAACAGGCCATCATTGGACTGGATATAGTCTCCCTCGTTGAACCCTCTCCGGCGACCCATGACGTTATACCGTTAATTGTTGAACCTTATAAGATAATTAACGGAGTAGAGTGTGACCAGTATTGAGCAAAAGGATGGCAGATATCGTCGGAGGATGTGCCTCACTTGCAGCCCTCTTAGAGGTCTCGGCCTACCCAAAACCGGGAAACGTTCACCGGGTTAGGGATTTCCCCGATACAAAATACGAGCACTTCCTTGCATCCAGTGTCTCTTTGGGCCCTAAAATGCAGTATATTGCGGAAAAAAGTCACAGGATCAATAAGGGGTCCCGTGACTGGAGCGAACTAGGGATAGGGGAGAGCATCCTAACCGCCGTGAACGATATGATGAAGTGGCAGAGCGGCGGAAACGTTCACCTCGGGATCATTCTTCTCTTCTCCCCATTAGCGGCTGCTGCGGGGTCAGTGATGGATGAAAACCAAGTAGACCTTGATGAGTTGAGAAAGTCACTTTATACCATTATCGAAGGAGCGACGCCGCAAGACTCGGTGAACATTTACAGGGCAATAGACGTGGCGATGTCAGCAGAGAACCTCGGTGCCGTTGAACAGCTTGATGTGACGGACACATCGTCCCTTGATATTATTCTAGAGGAGGAAATTACGCCTCTAGACATCTTCAACGAATGTGGGGGGATGGACACTATCTGCAGCGAGTGGATAACAGGATTCAAGGTCACGTTCACCGAAGGGTACCCATTCCTCAGAGAGAGGCTTGATGAAGGCGCCAATATCAACGGGGCAACTGTGGACACGTTCATCAATATTCTTTCAGAGCATCCTGACTCACTTATTAAAAGAAAAAGGGGAATTGAAGAGGCATCTGCGGTGAGCGAAAAAGCCAAGACCATAATTCAAACAGGAGGAGCTTCATCCGAGGTTGGCATGAAAATGATTTATGAGCTTGATGATGAGCTGAGAAAGGAAAACGGTTCACTAAACCCTGGAACAACAGCTGACCTTACGGCTGCCTCGTTGTTTCTATTATTACTCTCAGGGTGGAGACCGTGAATCAAGTGACGATGTACTGCCTAAGGTAGTGGGGGTACAACTCACACATCTCCTTGACACCGTTTTTTGTTAACAATCCCCTCAGGACCTTACCTTCGTGCACCCCGATATGTTTGATATCATATTTCTCCATTAAATTCAGTGCATCTTGGAGGGGCGCATCAAGTTCAACCATAATCAACGGGACCGAGATCAGGTCCTTAACTAGAACCTCCGCCTTGTTTTTAGCCATTACAAGCCATCTCATGATGTCCTTCAAGGTAACAAGACCAATGGGTTCACCGTCCTCATAAACAACGACGACTTTATAGTCAATATCAAGTAGACTATTGGTGAGACTGACCAAGTTCTCCGAAGCCTGCGCAATAGGCGGAGCCTTATTCATCAACACTTTGCATGGGAGTGTGCAGAACTCGCTGTATTCTTTACTCAATCAGGACCACTTCTAAGTCATATAAGTACACACCCATTTATTTAATTTTCAATGACTAAAAATGAACAAAATATGAGTCAATCGGAGTAATTCTGATCAAGTAGACAGTGAAAAGTACAGGAAAAAGTTAAAGCCATATTTCTAATATCGTTACTCGATGGTTCTTGACTCCGGAAATTAATACAACAGAGAGTTTATTGAAGGCTACAGAGGCGCGAGGAATATCCAATGTAGTAGTGGCGAGCAGGGGTGGAAAAACAGCCCTAAAGATCGCGGAGGCCTTGGGGAAGAAAGTTCATGTGATCAGTATCACTGAGTTTTCCTACAGCGATGATGTGAAGAAAAAGATGAAGAAACTCAAGATGGCTCCCATCGAGAACGCTGACTTGGTGATACAGGATCTGCGTGAGATGAATGAAACACTTCTCATGTTCGGACCTGGAGTCAAAACAGCTCTAGAGGTGGCTGCGATAGCAAAACAGAGGGGGCTAGTCGATGGAGAGTTCATCGCAGTCTCGGGTGGGAAGAAGGGAATCGATACGGCTATGGTTCTGGACACGGTTCACCCAGAGGCCGAACTGGTAACTGAACCCGTTAAACAGCTGGCTATCAAACAAATCATCGCTTCACCGCTGATCAAGTAACATTTTCTCACATCATTGTTTTATCAAAGTCTCCCAATAGCCATTACTGGTTATCATGTCTGATTTGCCAAGCAGAACGGTCGCAGACTCTATGGAGGAGACCAAGGAGAGGCATAGAAGGTACTTGAGGGCCGTCAACAACCCGATTCGCAGGGATATCCTCAGGTCGCTGAAGGATGGAAACGATGTAATTGAATCTATTTCAGAGGATATTGGGTTAGACAATAAAACAGTTGGCTGGCACCTCAAGGTATTGTTAGATGGCTTTTGCGTCGAGGAAGTCTTTGAGAATGATGAAGCCAAGTACTCTTTGACTCAAGAGGGACTTGTCGTCGATTATATGGACAAGTAACATCAACTGAACAAGATATTTCTA
>JABXKY010000370.1 GCA_013619005.1 Candidatus Bathyarchaeota archaeon
CATTAGTTGTTTCCATTGGGCTGTTCGAGGCAAATAAGGGCACCATTTTACCCTTACCACAGCGATAATAAATACCTTTTGGATAAAATATTTGGCGAGCCCGGGGGGATTCGAACCCTCGATCTCCGGATTAGAAGTCCGGTGCCTTATCCATGCTTGGCCACGGGCTCTCCTCAGTGCATTATCGACATGTTCAATTTAAGAGTTTCAGGGGTGCCCAGAAAATTGTAAAAAAGGGTTCTCGGAAGGGGGTTACTCTCTCTTCTTGAAGATGGTGTAACCGCACTTTCCGCAGGCGTACCTGTCGCCGTGGTCGGCCATGAAGTATCCGCGTCCGCACCTGTTACAGAATGGGCGCTTTCTCTCCAGCTTCCCGTCCTTGATCTCGTAGTGCTTGCTAACTGTATCTGACATTATTATTCCTCCACTGGATCCTCAGCCGGCGTCTCCTCAGCCTCCGGCTCGGGTTCTGGTTCTGGTTCTGGTTCTGGTTCTGGTTCTGGTTCTGGTTCTGGTTCCGCAGGGACCGCCTTCTGGTTCCTCTCGATAATGTATTTGGGCTCCACGATCAATGCCTGCTCGGGGTCATCGTAGATGTGAGCCTTTCCCACTGATGTATGAGTGCCGCTCAGGGTCTTGATCTCCCTCACGTAGACCTGGTTGAGTTCAACGCGTAGCGCGACGGCCAGCTCTATCTTCACCGAGCTCCTGGTCGGTGTGACGGGCTGCTCGACCTTGAACTCCACTTCCTGCCTGTTGAACAGGGGGTTCTTCCTGACTGATGTTAAGTCTAGTTTCAATGTCTTTTCCTCTGTATGCGTAAAAGTCCACGGTCAACCTTCTCCGTCTCCTCTGTCAGGGCCTCACGGCCCGGCCTTCACCGGTTGCCCTTGGGCAATTTCTAGAGCCGGTTGGCGTTAGCCATACTGAGGAATGACCAATGATCCTCTTATCAGCAACAAACAACCCAGAGCCTATTTTTAAGGGTTACCAAGGGGCATTAAACCGGTGCTTCCTCCATGGAAGCCATGAAATCCCTGGCCCAGGACTTATTATTCTCGGTAAGAGTGATTACCACCATTCCCTCCCTGGGCTGACCGTACACTATCACGGACCCCACTGGCAGGTACACCATGAGGGGCAGCACGAGGAGATCCTCCTCTCCGTCCGCCACGAGCCTGAACCCATTGTGGTGATCAAGAGCCCCGTATAACGCTCTCTGGGACTCGGCGGTGATTGTCCCTGAAGGGTTGCTCACTGACACGTGCTCGCATTTGAACTCAATGGGGTCGACATCCCGCCTCATGACCCTGTGGTCGACCACAGCTATCTCGGGGTGAATCCCTGCGTCAAGAATGTTCCATGTTACGTAATCGCCCACCGTAGCGAAGTATGGGGGCTTGTTCTCCTCAAGGAACTTCTTGAGGCGCTCAACGTTGACAGATACATCCGCTGCCCATAGCTCACCCAGCGGGTCCTTTAGATCCATGCGCTTCTCTTGTTGAAGAATTAGGTCCTTAAATTCAAGGGTCCGCGTAGGCCTCGCCTCTACCTGATCTTCAGGGCGTAGTTGCCCTGCTCTTTTGTGTCCAGTTTCTCGGCAAGGATGCTGTTTTCCGGGTCAACGACAACCAGCAGCCCGCTGTAATCATCGCTGAACTCAGTGTTCTTACACACGGGGCAGACGGTGTCCTCATTTATGTTCTTGCAGTGCCTGCATGCTCTCATTCGGTTTCCGCCTCCGGCTTGGATCCACCTGTAAGATCATCGTTGATCCAGTCAAGTTTCCCTAGCATCGGCTGCCTCGCTGTGACGCCGATCTTGCCGCTGCTGCGTCCCTTCGGGAAGCTCACGGCGACTATCCTTACCCTGAATGTGTCTCCCCTGCTGATTGTCCTGCCGCTCTCCTTGCCCAGGAGCACGCCCTGGCGCTCGTCGTAGCTGATGAAATCGTCCATGAGCTGGCTGACGTGGAGCAGTGCGTCGACGGGTCCGATCCTGAGGAAGGTCCCAAAGTCCGCGACCTCCACTACCTCGCCCTCGATGACCTCCTGGAGCTGCGGGAAGAACGCCAGGATATCAAATGATACATGGTGGTGGGTCCCACCGTCCCCTGGAATGATCCTGCCGTAGGCGTTTACATCCAGGTGAATGACGCTGATGATGTAGCCAAGTTCCTCGTCCACGAGTCCCTCATATTTGCTGCGAAGCTCTTGGTAGGCTGCTTCATGAAGAGGTTCACCGAACTTTCTCGGGTCGATGCGTATCGTATCCTTTAGTGTTATGAGGTTAAACATGGCTTCGCCTCAGCTATACAGGGTGGATTGATAAAAACATTATTGATTTTATCAAATCTCGATGAGCACCTCGAAACTGTACTTGCTAATGATGTTTCCGAGGTACTCCTTCCAATCATCGCCTACTGTGACTAGGACATATATGCCCGCGATGTCCGCACGCTGGTTCCTTACCAGGTCCACCAGTGCCTGAACGGTCTCTCCGCTTCTCACCACATCGTCGATGATGAGGATGCTGTCCTTCTTCCTTATGCTGGTCTTGGGCACATAGAGGGTCTTCCTTGTGGCGCTTCCCTTGGGGATGAACGTCTCCTCTATGAACTCGTTTATGCCGACCTCCTTATTGTCCTT
The DNA here is from genome assembly GCA_013619005.1 of Candidatus Bathyarchaeota archaeon. Lineage (GTDB taxonomy): Archaea > Thermoproteota > Bathyarchaeia > TCS64 > TCS64 > RBG-16-57-9. Next base: position 2,649 of record JABXKY010000370.1, read on the forward strand.
GGCGATGATGAGGTCGATGTCCAGCAGGTTTGCGACGAGAGTGGAACAGGGGATACCGTCCACGGCCGCCGTTAATATCTTTGTGACCCGCCTGCCAGCGAACTTTTCCATGGCGTAATTGCTCATAATCTTGAGCCATGTGATCTCGCTGACCAAAGGGGTGTTATCAAAATAGCCTTCCTCGTCGAACATTATGCGTTTCTTAAGTGCGTCCTTGATGTTTGTGATCTCTGTGAGCATCTCGTAAAGTCCCTTTGCTCGTTGATAACTAGGGAGAACGTGCCCGCGCATATAGCGACTTAAAATCGGTGGACTCAAGCCCAGCATATCGCTGAGCTCCTGGTAGGTGTGGGACTCACTCGCAACCTTGAGCAAGTCAGTGATCATCATACGGTACTTTAATTCCCTAACTCTTGTCTCAGCCATATCTTCCCCTTCCCTTGAACGTGGCGGGCCTGAAGGGATTCGAACCCTTGGCCAACGGCTTTCTTTGACCGTCGTGGTCTTAAAAGGCCGATGCTCTGCCTTGCTGAGCTACAGGCCCTATCTTTCAAGACGATTACCCATTTACATCAACAGGATATTTAACTGTTGTTCGTTTTGCCTCGTTTGTTGAATATATATATGAATACGGCAAAAAATAACCCCAATTAAGACTAAATGAGCCACAATAGAAGCGTTTCATGCAAGAGATAATAATAAAATGATTTAGATAAAATGGGGCGAACATCACCTCTGGATTCGGAAAAAAACGCGCGCGCGCGCATCCTAAGTTTTATTAAAAGGAGGGGCATCAATCGTGTTACCCACGCGACTATGGTCTAATGGTATGATCTCAGCTTCCCAAGCTGATGACCCGGGTTCGATTCCCGGTAGTCGCACCAGCCTCTTCTCGGAAAGATGTTTCATTTTTACCCATGTTTATTAGTTTCAATATTTCAGAATGTCTGATACACCATGCCATTCTGTAGTAACTGCGGCGCACAGGCCAAAGAGGGGTACAAATTCTGCAACAATTGCGGAACCCCCTTACAGTCCTCGGCACCCCAGCAGCAATACGTTGCGCCACCACCACCGAAGCAGCCAACATACCAGCCACAGCCTACACCGCAAGGTGAGCGAGTTATCGTCATCTTAGAGTGCGCGCGCAGCAGGTGCTCCAAGGCAGGGTCTTCCTGAAGTAAACCACACCCTGTCTCTTATACA
>JABXKY010000051.1 GCA_013619005.1 Candidatus Bathyarchaeota archaeon
ATGGAACAACGATGAAGGCCTCTGACTACAAGTACAAGAGAAACCACGCCTACACAAGGAAAAAGTACATGGGCGGTATCCCCGGTTCCAAGATCGTAAAGTTCACCATGGGCAACACCAGTAAGGAGTTCACACACAGGGTCGAGCTGATCAACATTAAGTATGTTCAGATCCGACACAACGCACTGGAGGCAGCCCGTATCGCAGCCAACAGGGTTCTAGAGAAGAACGTTGGCAGAGAGGACTTTATGCTCAAGATAATCCCGTACCCACACCAGGTAATTAGGGAACATAAGAGAGTCAATGTTGCACAGGCGGACCGTTTCCAGGAGGGAATGAAGAGGGCCTGGGGCAAGCCTACATACGTCGCTGCGAGGATTATGGCGCTAAAGCCCATCATCATCGCCGAGGTAAACAAAGAGGGCATCGTCCACGCCAAGGAAGCCCTCAAGCGTGCAAGCGCAAAGTTCCCGAGCAAGTGCCGCATCGTCGTCAACGAGCTCTAATCATCACGGGTTTAAACGGGAACCATTTTAATCAACTATCCAGTATCACGATGTGACCAGATTGTACGATCTAGAGCTTGACGTGGTAATATCTAAGGTATCCGAGTTGGGTGCATCAAGGGTTCTACTCCAGTTACCGGACGGGATGAGGCCCTTCGCCGTACAACTGGTGTCCGCAATAAACAAGGCCACAGGCGCCAGCGTCTTCCTGTCAGGGGACTCCTGTTACGGTGCCTGCGATATCGATATCGACCAGGCGAGGGCGCTTAAAGTGGGCCTAATCGTCCACTACGGTCACACCCAGTATGTCGGGGACCTAGATGTCCCCATCTTGTACCTCCATGCGAGCATTGATGCGGACGTGGATAAGCTGGTGGAGGCCATTCTGCCCGAACTGGAGGGTTATGACAGGATTGGGATAGCCACCACGGTTCAGCACATCCATCAGGTTGATGAGGTCAAGGAGAAACTGGCGGTGAAGGGGTTCGAAGGGCTGGTAGGGGGCGGCACGGGCGTAACTCCTCTAGACGGTCAAATCCTGGGCTGTAGTTATGGGACCGTTATCGCTATCAAGGGTGAGGTGGACGCTTACCTGTATGTGGGGGGAGGCAAGTTCCACCCTACGGGAATAGTCATGAGCACGGGCAAACCGGTGATTGTTGCCAACCCCTACAACGGTGAGGTGTCCAGAATCAGCGAGGATGATCTAATGGATATCGCTAAAAGGAGGATGGCTGCCATCACTATTTCCAAGAATGCAACGGTTTTCGGGATTCTTGTATCCAGCAAGCCAGGGCAGAACAGGCTGGCCATGGCAGAGGCGCTGGTGGGCAAGCTCACCGAGGCTGGAAAGATTCCCGTGATCATCTATATGGACGAGATTCGGCCCGAGCACATCAACAACTACACTGAGCCCGAGGTGCTGGTGAACACTGCCTGCCCGAGGATTGCCATAGACGGTATAAGAGGCATTGAAAGGCCGATGCTCACAGTAAACGAGCTAGAGGTCGTCTTGGGGTCACGGAGATGGGAGGACATGTGGGGCGACTCTTACATGGAGTCAACCGTTTAGTTTAATACAAACGGGTTCAGATTACACCAAGACCCTGTAGGGTCTATTCACACTCAAAAAAAGAGTCCGCGGGGGGCAAAACCGGGGACGCTATCACAAAGGAATAAAGAAAATGCCAAAAGCAAAGGAATTGGAAAAAAAAGAGACTTTTCCAGGTGAGAAACTATCCGTCATCGAGGAGTACAGTGACGGTCCAGGTACATACCAAGAAGACGGGGATGTCAGGTCGAACACGATCGGGACGACCACAATCGACAAAAATAGACGTGAACTCGTCGTAAAGAAGACCACTCCAATGATTATTGTGCCTGATGAGGGCATGGATATTGTAGCTGAGGTAGGCTCAGTGGCCCGTAGGGACGCGAGGATAGATATCTTCGTCGTGGACGGGACACATGTCCACCCCACAAAGAGCGGCGTGATCCACATCAGCGACCTGAGCAGGGATTACCTAAAGAACATCGATATGGCCGTAAGAAGCGGCGATATCGTCAAGGGCAAGCTCATAAACACGAAGAATAGGCTTAACCAGACCTCACTCAAGGGTGCTGAGTACGGCGTGGTCTACGGGTTCTGCAGCAGGTGCGGCGGCCTCCTAGAGAAGAAGGAAGGGAAGCTAATCTGCCCAGACTGTGGACGCATGGAGAGGCGGAAGACGGCTAGCACATACGGAAAGGAGCAGTTAGTATGAAGATAAACATCACTAAGATGGAGAAGGGTCACTTGGAGCTGGAGTTCGGTGGCGAGAGCCACACACTACTGAACCTGCTCCAGAGTAGCCTGATCGAGGACGCAAAAGTGGAGTTGGCAGGATACAGCAAGCCCCACCCTTTAATGGACAGGAGCAAGCTTTTCATCACCCTCAAGAGGGGAAACAAGATGGTGGACGCCTTGAAGAAGGCAGTCGATAACGCCGATGGCAAGCTCGATGAGTTTCTCAAAGGGTTTGAGAAAAGCCTATCAGAGCTGAACGAGTAAAACCTTTCAGGGATTACCCCTGAAACGGCTCAATATTTCCTACATCAAACCGAACATCAGGGTTCTTGGAGTTCATGTTCGTGAACTAGATCATCTTTTTCTCGTGGTTTGCGTCGTTTTTCGCGGTGGGAAGACCTTGGACGGGGTAATTAGCGGTGTTTTCTCACGGGATGGCATAACGAAGGGTGTCGTGGGACTTGTCAGGGAATCAAAACACTATGGGCAGGTCAGGGTCATTATTCTGGACGATGAGACTCTTCCAAGTTCTTCATGTCTTGACATTCAGCTAATCTACGAGGAACTGGGGCTGCCTGTAATTTACCTTCACCGTGGAGACGGCTTCGATCCACGTTTCATGACGAGATGGAGGAACCGCATCGTAGAGCCGTATGGGCTTACGGAGGGTACCGTCGAGAGGATACTGAACTTGGTGTTTGATAAGGGTGTGGGGATGCTCCGTGTGGCGCATTTAATCGCAAGGAACCTAGATTTGATGCATAACGTTTAAATCCCATTCATTCGGGTTAAGGTTCGGGCGTTAATTAAAATGGTGAAATTTTGTCCAGAGTGCGGTGCGTTCTGCGAGCTAGACATTGTTAAGAAGTGTTATGTATGCCCTACGTGTGCCTGGGAGGAGCCTCTGGAGGAGACCTTGAAGGTTTCCCGTGGAAACAGTAAAAACGTCGAGAAGATAGTGGTGGTGGGCAAGAAGGAGCGGAAGCTCAGCACCATGCCCAAGACCAAGATACTGTGCGAGAAATGCAGCAACGATGAGGCTTTTTGGTGGATGGTTCAGACCAGGAGCATCGATGAAAGCATGACACAGTTCTACAGGTGCACCAAGTGCAGTCACACTTGGCGAGATTACAGTTAGACGAGTATTTTTTAACTAGTCAAACCCTTTATTGAGCAGCATCCGTTTGAGGAAAATACATTGTTTGAGGTTGAAGTTTCAAGAATCGATCCATTTAGAAGCCTCGTGAAGGCCCTCAGCGTTATAGTTGAGGAGGGTACCTTCGTGATGAACGAGGCTCAGATTAAGCTCCTCGCCATGGACCCCAGCCATGTGGCCATGGTTGACTTTGAGCTTCCCAGCGAGTTCTTTGACGCGTACAAGTGCGATGGAGAGCCCAAGCTTAGCATTAACATCAAGGAGTTCCTACGTTTCCTGGACAGGGTCGACAGGGACGAGCAGGTGCGTATCGTTCTTAACGAGGAGAAGGCGCGGCTTGTAATCCACTGCAAGAGGGGCGGCCACAGTAGGCGCTTCGAGATGCCCATCCTGGAGCCCCTGGACGAGGAGGTCCCGCAGCCCAAGATATTCTTCAAGGGCAAGGTCCGCATCACCAGCGACGCTTTGAGGATGGCCATCAGGGACGCGAACCTGGTGTCCGAGCACGTCAAGGTGGAGATGGAGGAGGGGCTGCTCAAGGTTAACGCCGAGGGCGATATGGGCAGCAGCTTTAGCGAGTGGGAGAAGGACAGCGATGACGTGTTGGAGCTAAAGGTGGACGAGGATAGCAACGCCACGTTTACGCTTAGCTACCTTCAGGACATCGCCAACGCGGCTGGGGCTAACAGCGAGGTGGTTACCATCGAGCTGAGCACCGATATGCCCATCAAGATGGATTTCGAGATCCCCCAGGGCAGGCTGGTGTACTACCTGGCGCCCTGCATCGGGGTCTAAACCCCTTGTTTGCATCAAGTAACCTGTCATAAGGGAAAAAAAATAATTTATGACTTTCAATTTACGGTTTTTTATTCCATCTCAGGGTTAGGTAATCCTATAATAAGGAAAAATCTACTTACCGTTGACCTTGAGTACCAGAAGATCAGGTTTCCAGATAGCAGTGGACGTCTTGACGGTGATCGGTGAAGGAGAGGATAGACCCACTAGGATTATGTATGCCAGTAACCTGTCTTGGAACAGTCTCAGGGGTACTCTGGACCTCCTCGTGGCCAAGGGCTACGTTGACGAGGCCCTTATGAACCAGAGGAAGAAGCGGTACTCTATCACTGGTAAGGGCAGGGATGTTCTCAGCTATTATGACCGCCTTGAGACCCTGGTCCAGGTGACCACGGATTAGGTCGGGGCGCGCTCACCCTATTTTGATGCTTGCCCACTCGCCTGGCTTCATGTAATCGTAGTTCCTTGCTTCCACCCTGTAGACGACTAGGGTGGGGTCGTCCGGTCCCTTCCATAGCTTGCTGAGGTACTCGAACCTCTCGTACAGATCAGCGACGGTTTCCTTGTTTGTTTCCCTCACGGCTTTTCCGTCGAGCCTGATGTACCCGTTGTTGGGCTCTTCTTTCCACTGGAGTATGATCTCCACCTGGGGGTTGGACTCCAGCTGTTTCACCTTGTTGGCTTCTGAGCCAGTGGCGAAGAAGAAAGAGGCACCGTGTCTCACGAGGGTCATGGGTCTTAGCCTTGGCTTGGTTCCCTCTACCGTAGCCAAGACGACATAGCTCAGGGTCCCAAATTTATCAATAACTTCCCTTAAACTAACCATGATTGATCCGGGGGTCTGGGATAATAGAGGTTATGGGTAAAGCCATATACTTCCATTTCCATGAACATGGCGTCCGTCGAGGTGTCCAGATGGAGTTCAGTGAGGTAGAGAAGGCTTTCCTGCGGGTCCTTTGCAGCTCAGGCCATGCCCAGATGGGCCAGGACACCATCAGGGATAGGCTGATCGCGGATGAGGTCATTAAACCCGAGGAGTTCAAGGCGTTGAAGAAGAAGCTGCTCTACTCGGGTATTATCGGGATCGTGTACGGGAACATTACGGTGCAGGATAAGTCAATTCTGGTTCAGTTCGAGGAAGACGAATTCCCCATATGAGTATATAAAGGCAGTTGATGATAACCCTAAATACTGGTCAAGTGTCTAATGCGGCTCGATTTTCATGGCTCAAACGCGCGCGCAGGATAGGTTCCCTCGGTTCGTTGACCTCAACACAAAGGCACTTGAGGAAGGGTTCAGACTAGGAAAGAGGGCTATGGTATAATTCCATAATCTTCCTTCAGCGTGTTCAGCACCACATGGGTCTTAGTCCTGACTACGTGGTTCATCTTCAGCACCGATTTTGTAAAGTCGCTGAGCTCTGCCCTTGACCTAAACTTAGCAATGATCAATATATCGGAGTCCCCGGTAACGTTGTAGACACCAACTGTGTGTGGGGTCTTCGATATCTTGTTACCAACCTCGATCATCATTCCCTCCGATATAGTAACCTCCGTCACCGCCGTTAGCTCGAATCCCAGTTTCTCGTAGTTGAGCATAGTGGTGTACTTATTGATGATACCGCTCTCCTCCATCTCCTTGATGCGGCTGGCCACTGTCCCGCTGCTTATGCCTATCTTTCGGGCTACCTCCCTGAAGCTCTGCCTGCTATCCTTAAGGTACTCTGCCAACACTTTCTTAGAAGTCTCATCGATCATGGACGTTCTTCAATCAAATGACCAGAGGTGCATATAAACCAGACTGCAGATGAATAAAAAAACCACTACGAGGTGGTTATTTTGTTGAAATGAAAAAGTTGAGTCTAGTACTCAACTGGGATGGTCTGCATCAGCTCGAAGAGCCTCAGGAAAGCCTTGCTGTACCTGATGATGCTGCTCATGTTTCCCTTGAACGGGAGCTGCCTCGTCATGAGTGCGCTTTGGGCGTCCAGCTCACCTTTGTTGAGCTTTGTCCAGATCTCGTATGGCCCTGCCAGTGTGTAGTCTGTCTTCTCGCCCTCTTCGAGTTCCCTGACTTCCATGACCTCTCCATCATCGAACCTCATGTAGATATCGGGCACTGCATCGTTGTCTGTGACTCCATATGTGAATGTGGCGTTGAACATCTTTGTCTTGATCCTGAACTCCTCGTCGGCGTTCGCGACCTTTTTACACTTTTTCCAGTATTCCAGGCCTAGATATTGTACCATTGTTTACACCTAGTTGGGGAAAAATAACGCGAATAGCATAAAAAACTACTGATCAAACCGTATATTGTTTGTAGAAGTATTTTCTGCGCTGTTTCCTGTTGATATCCCCCTAATCCTGGCGGTTTACTTCATATGAACCAGAGTAAATGATTAGCCAAGGTCGGGGAGGAGATCAAGTGAAGGTAATCGAGAATATTCCTATCAAGCTGGATTCTGATGATCTTGTCAAGGGTCTGCGAATTCGAAGGAATGTTGAGTACATAAAGGATAAATTAGATTCCCTGATCGAGGCCATCACTCCTGTAATGAACCCAAAAGCCCTATACTCAATCTCCTTTGTTGACAAAATAGAGGGAGACCAAGTTACAATTGGGGACACCGTGTTCACGAGCAAGGTTGTAAGAATGAACCTGGAGTAGGTTGGCAGGGTTTTCCCCTACATCGTGACCGCTGGGTCCGAGCTTGATGACGTGGAGCTTTCGAAGAGGCAGAGTGCCATGCTGCTGGATCAGGTCAAGACCGTGGTAGTGTCAAAGGCTTACCAGTACCTAAGGACCCACCTTGCAGAGAAATACGGGATTAAGAAGCTTTCAAGTGTGGCTCCAGGCAGACTGGACGAGTGGCCCCTCACTCAGCAGCGTGAGCTGTTCAGCCTGTTCGGGGACAACGTGGACAGGATAGGGGTCCGTTTAACCAAGACTTGCCTGATGGTGCCGGTGAAGACAGTATCCGGACTCCTCTTCCCATCAGAGGCCGGCTTCGAGAGCTGTGAGCTGTGTTCAAGAGAGAAATGTATGGGCAGAAGGGCCGCTTACGACCCCAAGCAAGTGGAGATATTCGGCGTAGAAAATCAATAGACGCCGTGTTTCTCCACGGCATCCATGAGGGCCTTCACGTTCGCAGGGTCGGCCTCCTCCGGGATATTTACCCCAGGCGCTAAAACGAACCCGCCGCCCTCCTTGACCTGCCCCATGAGGTCCTTGACGTAATCATCGATCTTGGCCGGCGTCCCACTCAAGAATAGCGATGCAGGTGGGCCTCCAATTATACAGGCGTGGTCCCCGATCACCTCCTTGGCCTTTTTCAGGTCAGTCTTCTCGAACTTGGCTATGGTCTTGCCCTTTGGCAGCTCAAGGATTGACTCAAGGTGGGCGTCATGGTAGCCCTCGTAGAAGATGGAGGGCACGAAACCCAGCTTGATGAGCTCCTCGACCACCTCTTTCAGGGTGGGCCAGTAGAACTCGTGGTACTGTTTTGGCGAGAAGTACTCGTTCAGGTGAAGGGGTATGAATGCATGCGCTCCCTCCGGGGCGAACCTCGCGTTGATCCTCGCCAGCTCAAGAATTACCCCCTTCAATGCCTCGGCTGCCTGAATCACCTTGTCAGGGACCCTGAAGGTGTCGAAGAGCACGTTCTTTATATCCCGCATATAGTCCCCCATGAGGTCCATGGGGGCGTACGAAAAGCCCCCGCCGAAGCTTGGGAACCCGTAGCGCCTCAGCTCGTCTCCCATCTTTTTCATGCCAGCCCTGTACTTTTCGCTCTCCTCGCCGTACTTGATGAGGGCTGACATGGCTCTCGGGGAGTTGAGGTCCTCCAGCTCGGTGAAGGACCGGGGTATGATCTTGGTGACTATGAACCCGTGGGGGTCATCAATCAGCTCGTCGTACTCGTCGACCTTCATGTACTCCTGCCCTATGAACTGGGGCGGGGTGTCCTTCTGCATCTCTAACCCCGGGAACCTCCCGTACTTCATCCCCAAGGTCTTCTGGAGGGGTATGTTGATCATCCCAGGCACTATCCCATCATAGTCCCGCATCATCGCTATCACCAGGGGCAGCGAATAGATCCCCCCGCCGCCTCCCGCGGTATCGTAGCCGAAATCAACGGAGGTCTTGACCACAGCGCCCCTCAGCTTGTCATAATCCGTGAGGGCCTCCTGTATGGTGATACCCCCGTACCGAGCGGCGAAGTAACTGTAACTGCTGCTCAGGGGCACCCTGTCCGGCTCCTTCAGGGCGTAAGCCCGTGAGAGCCTCTCCTTCCTCTCCCTATAGAGTTCCTCGTAATCTACGCTCAAACGCCTTCACCCCTCATTAGCCCGATGCACATTCTCACCCCTTGTGCCGCGTTGTCCGTTGAGGCGTCCGGCTTGATGTACTCGGTGGCATGTGAATCGATGCGTCCCCCACCGACGATGATCCTGACCTTGTCCCTCAGACCCGCCTCCGTTATGGCGTCAATTGTCTGCTTTGTGGTCTCAAGGGCCACGGTGAGGAGGCTGCTCATCCCAACAATATCCGGCTCATGCTCCCTGATGGCCTCCACGAAAGTGGCCGGGGGAACATCGACGCCCAGGTCGACGATATCAAAGCCCTCCGCCTTAAGCAGCGCGATGGCGATGTTCTTCCCGATATCATGGACGTCACCCTCGACAGTCCCGATGACTACCTTTCCCCTTGGCTCGGACAGCGCGCTCTTGAGGTGAGGCCTGACGATGTTCATTATCTGGTTGAAGATCTCGGCAGCCATAATCATCTCCGATAGGAAAAAGTCGCCGCTCTCGAACTTTTCTCCGACGAGGGACATCCCCTCCCTGCATCTCTCCAGGATCTCAACGGGCTCGGTGCCCGACTTTATCCTCCCGTCCGCCAGTTCAAGGGCTGCCTGTTCATCCAGCTCGATTATTGCTTCAACTATTTTATCGCGAGAGGTCATGCATTTTATTCCCGTTGTGCGTATAAAAAAGGGCGGCTACTTTTTCCCGTCGGGGTGGAGCATAACATGGTGGCTGGTAGGCGTATCAAACGTAGGGGACCCGGTAACTCTACTCATTTTTTACACTCCAACAACAAAAGTCAAGAGCAGTTACCCGTAGAATAGATGCAACGATGTTCGATTACTCAGTGAAACAGAAAACATACGAGATTCACGGCGTCAAGGTGGGCGGCGAGCCCGGCCAGTACCCCACCGTCATGATCGGGTCCATGTTCTACAACAAAGACAAGAACGTGACAAACCACGCCGAAGGCGTCTTCAACAAGGAGAAGGCTGAGGGGCATATCAGGAAAGCCGAGATGATGACGGAGAAGACGGGGCTCCCCGTCATGATTGACCTGGTCTCGGAGAACGCCGTCGCGGCTGGAAAGTACATGGATTTCATACTGGAGAAAACGGAGATGCCCATCGTCCTGGATGTCGTTGCCGAGGCGGAGCAGGTGAAGGCCCTCCAGTACGCCGACGAGATCGGCGTAATCGACAGGGTCGTGCTGAACTCACTGAACCCCCACACCAAGGACCAGCTCTACGAGGCAATCCAGGAGACCAAGCTGAGGTCCTCCATCCTCCTCACACACAGCACAAGGTACGTGCTATCATCCAACAAGGCGCCTCTCCTCGACGAGCTTGTGCCGAAAGCCGAGGCAGCGGGAATAAAGAACATCCTGGTGGACACAGCGGTGCTGGATATCCCGACCCTGGGGATCACCGCCAATGCCATCGACCGGATCAAGGACAAGTACGGGTATCCCTGCGGGTGCGGGGCACACAACGCCCTCTCCTCATGGAAGAGGCTCAAGGAAAAATACACCAAAAGCGCGCAGACCATCGTCAGGGGCCTGACCAACGCCATCCCCACCACCATAGGGGCGGACTTTGTCCTGTTTGGGCCGCTGAAGAACGCCGAGAGCTTCTTCCCAGGGGTGGCAATGGTGGACGCGGCCTACAGTCAGCTGATGATGGAGAAGAAGGTCAGGCCGGACAAGAGCCACCCGCGGTTCAGGATCGGTTAACCTTTCCTCGCCCAAAGTACACTTATACCGAGTCAGCCACCATTCTTGATCGAAATGAAGAACCTTCTCAAAGAGAAACTAGCCAGGGGCGAGAACGCCGTTGGCACCTTCGTCGAGATGGGGCACCCCGACGTGGCCGATATTCTGAGCCACAGCGGATTTGACTGGCTCCTCATAGATGGCGAGCACAGCCCCATGGGCTTCGAGACCATGGAGAGGATGCTACAAGCCATGGTGGGCAGTGACTGCACACCCATTGTCAGGCCCCAGTGGAACGACCCCGTCATAATCAAGCGAATCCTTGACCTGGGCGCACACGGCATCGTGGTCCCTTGGGTCAACACCAAGGAGGAAGCCGAGGCAGCCGTCAGGGCGGCCAAGTATCCGCCAGAGGGCATCAGGGGCTGGGGCCCTAGGAGGGCCGCGAGGTACGACCCAGATTACAGGGCCACGGCGAACGACGAGATCATGGTGGCTATCCAGGTTGAGACCCAGGAGAGCCTGGACAACCTAGACGAGATACTGGGCGTGGAGGGCATCGACGCGTGCTATATCGGTCCCTGGGACCTGAGCAACAACCTGGGTCTGGGCTTGCCCCCTGACTACGACAACAAGAAGTTCACTGACGCCCTTGAGCACGTCATTGACACAGCCGACAAGCATGGTAAGCCAGCTGGTATGTGGACAAACCTGACGAGCGTTACATGGGCAGTCAAGAGGGGCTTCAGGTTCAACACCGTCATCAACGCAGATATGATGCTCGAGTACGGTGCCAAGGAAGCCGTCAAGAAGGGCAGGGGCAACTAGCCTTCCCTGATGGGTGAGATGTAGACCGTGACCCCGGTCTCCTCCACCACCTCCATTTTCTCGTAATTTTCAGGGATCTCATCGATGCTATCAACTGTTCCCTTGTATACCAGGCACCCGAATGGGCCGTGCTCCATTACCTTCATCTTCATGGTTCCGACTCTCCCTCAAGCGTTTAAGAACAAGACTCAGGTCTTGGTGGCAGGGTCGTTTGTGAATAAGGTTAAGTAAAAAGGGGGGAGTTATTCTCTTGAAGCTGGGGGCTGGCCGCTGCTAGGTTTAAGCCTTCAGCTTCTCGAGTCTCTCTGTGACATTGGCTAGGTTGGCCTCAAGATGCTCTTTCATCTTTCCGAGCATCTCGATCTCCTCTTCCAGGCTCATAGCCCTTCGGGGACCGCAGTGGCCGCCCATACCTCGTCCGTGCATGTGTTTACGCATTTTCTTTATCTCCGTCAGCAGCGGGCTCTGGGAAGTGTAGCCGGTAGTACTCCTCCATCTCGTCGAGGAAATTCTTGCGGCGGAGCATGTACTGGAGGCCGTTCTTCAGGTGTGACCTTCCGTCCTCAGTGATGCTGTAAACCCGCCTGGGCCTGCCCGACTCGCTTTCCTCGTGTGTCGAGGTTAGGATTTCTTTTTTCTCCATCCTGTTGAGGATTGTGTATAGGCTGCCGGTCTTGAACCGGCCCTCCCTCACGTATCCCCGTGTCTGGAGCTCCTCCGCGAGCTGGTACCCGTGCTTTGGTTCCTCGTTGAGTAGCATTAGGAGTAGGAACTGGACCCATCCCCTCTCGGGGTGTGATCCGTGGTGCCTTCGCGTCTCTTTTCCCATTCCCCGCATACTTAACATTGTTAACCATAACATTGTTACTTATAAACCTTACCTAACAGTGTTAAGTATGTGCCATGGAACAAAGCCCAGTACTTACTCTACCTAGCAACCTTCCCCCGTTTTGATACAGTTTTATATAGGATTGAGGGCACATTTCCTTGAAACCATCAGAGTTGAATCGACTTGGATGCTAACATTGCACTAGATAAAATACTCAAACCCAAGAGCCTAGCGGTTATTGGTGCGAGCACTGATCCCTTCAAGTGGGGTTACATGATTCTCAACGCCATCAAGCAAAGCGGCTTCGAGGGCCCAATTTACCCCATCAACCCCAAGGCCGAGGAGATCCTTGAGCTCCCATGCTACAAGAGCGTCAAGGACGCGCCGGGCCCAGTTGACATGGCAGTCGTTGTTGTTCCTGCCAGGTTCGTCCCAAGCGTCTTCCAGGACCTTGCCGACATCGGGACCAAGGGAGCGGTCGTAATCACGAGCGGCTTCAGCGAGGCGGGCGAGGACGGTAAAAAACTCGTCGCGGAGACCGTCAGGATCGCCAATGGCAACACAAGGTTCATCGGACCAAACTGTATGGGCGTCACCAGTAGCGAGGCAAAGCTAAGCGCATTGATGATCCCATTCCTTCACGAAACCGGCGAGGTTGCCTTCGTATCCCAGAGCGGCGGATACGGACTCCAGCTATACATCAGGGCATCGGCCATGGGTATAGGTGTGGGCAAGTTCGTCAGCAGCGGTAACGAGAGTGACCTCAAGGGCTGGAACTATCTCAACTACTTCGGCCAGGACGAGGACACCAAGATCATCGCCATGTACATCGAGGGACTCAAGAACGGCAGGAAGTGGTACGAGGCGGCCAAGGAAGTATCCAAGACCAAGCCCATCGTGGCCATCAAGGTCGGCGTAACCGAGGAGGGCAGCAAGGCAGCCGCCAGCCACACGGGCTCAATCGCGGGAAGCGACAAGATCTATGACGCGGCATTCAAGCAGGCTGGCGTCATCAGGGCCTACGACTCATCCGAGATGTTCGACTACGTCAAGGGACTGCTCTACTCCCCTCTACCGGAGGGAAAGAACATCGCCATAGTCTCAAACAGCGGCGGCGTAGCCGTAGAGACGGCGGACAGGCTCATCCAGAACGGTCTCAAGGTGCCGGTCTTCAGCGAGGAGGCGCAGGCCGAGATCCAGGCGCTGATTCCAGCGTTCGGTAACGCTAAGAACCCCGTCGACCTGACTGCAACATTGAACATGAACAGCTTCCTCAACGTACCGGACATCGTCCTGAAGCAGCCCGAGATCCACGGCATGATCACCATCAGCCTGGGCACGAGCATCATCAAGACCATGTTCCCCGACGTACCCGACGCGGACCTGAGCGGCATGTACCAGTGGATCAATAGCACCCTGCTGAAGACCTACAAGAAGTACAACAAGCCGGTCATCGTCATCGACCCATCAGCGGACGTAGCCGGGGAGTCGGCCAAGATCCTGGAGGCCGAGAAGGTCCCAGTCTACACGACCCCTGAGAGGGCCGCGGACGTCATGGGCGTCCTGTACCGCAGGAAGCAGTACCTGGACAAGATCGGGGCCTAAACCCCTTTTCTATTTCTCTATTTTCTGTTCTAGTCATCTCTCTGTGCATGATGGAATGGGGTTCTTTTCTCCCACCATTCCATAAGTAAACAGGGTAGACTACTGGGCAACAGGTTTCTGGACGTCATCTCCCCAGGACTCGACCATATGAACTCCATATGCCCCTCCACAGAGGTCACGTTATCTGCCTCAATGGATGCCTCGAATATGAGGTTCACCTCCTCGTAGGCCGTGCCATGCCTGTCCGTGAACTTGTGCTCAAGGACCCCCACGAAGTCACCGATCTCAGAGCCCAACCCCAGTTCCTCGGCTAACTCTCTACTAAGCGCCTCTTTCGCGTACTCCTCCAGTTCAATGTGGCCACCTGGCAGGAACGTGTTTGATTCACCTATTTTGTGAGCCAGAAGAATTTCGCCATCCTTTCGAATCACGGCCCTCGCGATGAACTCGATGCCCGCCATGCTGAACCATGAAACTGGACAGAATTAGTGTATTGTGTTTTCGTCTAGGAAGGTTCCCCTGACCTCCCCAGGATCCACGTCCGCCTTCTGGAGTCGCGCGCGCGGCACACTGGACTCAGCTGAGCCACCGAAGATGATACTCAACCCTATCCCTGGGTTGGTCAAGTCGCCTTGATGAATATGGCGCCGACCCCGTCTATCAGGGCGTTCCCGGTCCCTGATCCTATCAAATCACCCGTAGCCTCCCTGATTACACCGTAGAACAACCCGAGGGCGAAAGCGTACAGTCCCCAGCCAACGTTAATGGTGTAGACCCCGCTCCAAGGCTTCATAGTCCTCATGGCCCTTGAAAGCCCGAAAAGGGTTGAGGAAACCAGGATACCGGGTCCGAATTTTACGCCTCTCACAGTCCAGTGTTTCCCGTACTCGTGGTTGACTGTGGACTGGATGTAGCCCCTGAACATGAACTCCTCGGCGAAGCCTCCAACAAGCACATGCCATATAAACGATGTAAACAGTTTGAGCGATAACGAGTCGTACGTAAACGCCGTAACGAAGGGGATGAGCACGATAATGACCATCAAAGCTGCCCCCAGTTTTGAGATATCCCCAATCCCCTTTCCGAGATTCATTAGCAACAAGTAGCCCACTAGGAGCACCACTAGGCCAAGGAGGACCGCCAACACTCCGAACTCGCGGTAATCGACGCCCCAGCCATTGAAGAAGGTTAACAAAAACTGAGGCACCAGGAACACGAGATATCCCTTGAACCCAGCATTGACGCTGCTCCTCCAGTTTGAACGCGTGACACCCACCTCCTCAAAATCGAGCCTGGTGGCGATTATAGCTATGACGGATATTATGACCATCAACACACCCGTAAAGAAGCTGCCCCCCAGGGTCCTGACCTCCCAGCGGGTGAGGGCTCTGACCCCTGGAAGCATCATTGTCGTCAACATGAAAGCCGAAAAGACCACCGATGCCTCAAGGATGGATCTGCCTTTCATACAGGAAGCATAGCCAAGTGGGCTTAAAAACCCTTAAACAACGCCAAATGGGTTGAACCATTATGTTCGACGGCGCCAGGCGGGCCTATATGCTCCAGATTCTCTACGTGATGAACGCCATCGAAGAGCTTGGCTCGGACAAGGCGCTGGAGATTCTGGAAAAGTCCAGCGAGCGCCAGGGCGTCATCATCGCTAGGAATATGAAGAAGACCCTCCCAGAGGGCATGACCAACCTTGAGATAGGCGCCGAGGTCTACAGGAGGTTTATGTCTGATGCTGGGACCGAGATAAGCGTACACCAGCAGGACGAGAAAAGCGTCACTTTCGTCATCAACAGGTGCCCATTCTTCGAGGCGTTCCTTGATGTGGGCGTGGACTGCGGCATGTTCCTCAACGGGCTTTGCACCCATCTGACGCTCCCCAGTATCCAGGCAACCCTCAACCAGTTCGACCCGAGGCTCAAGGTGGAGCCCGTGCTCACCCGCAAGGCGGCAGAGGACCTTTGCCTTGAGAGGGTCTACCTCTCAGATTAATCGCTTTTAGGTAATCAGTGGCATCCCAACCCATGGTAAAGAGTACGCCACCCACGTGCTGGTCAATGGCAACATTGGGGCTGGACTGAGCATCGCAGTTGTTCGGGAAGGTCAAGAGGTCTCCCTCTAGAGCACTTTTAAAACCCCGGCACACCCTATTTTCCCTATGGTTATTCACGTTCAAACAGATCTTCTTATCATTGGGACGGGGGGCGCGGGGCTCAGGGCCGCAATCGAGGCCGAGTCCATGGGCGCCAAGGCGGTGCTGGTCTCAAAGGCCCCCGCCGGGCACAATAACACCACAATTGTCGCGGGTAGCGGATACCTGGCCGCTGTGGGTGGCATGACCATCGACGAGCACAGGGACCGCACCTTCACGGCCGGGAAGATGGTTAACGACCCCGAGCTGGTCGAGACGCTGGTCCAGGAGGGGGGCGAGAGGGTTCTTGAGCTATCCAAGTACGGCTGTGTCGTCAACGAGCGTTTCGGCGGCATCAACGTCGGTGCCCCTGAGACCATCCTTGGTCAGGGCATCACCCTGCCCCAGGTTAAGTACCTGAAGGACAGGGGCGTCGAGTTCGTCGAGAATGTGATAATCACCAAGCTCATCAAGGACGGGGACCGGGTCGTCGGCGCTGTCGGGTACAGCAGCAAGGAAATGGACGTGGTCCTTTTCCAGGCCAAGGCGGTGCTCCTGGCATCTGGCGGCGCGGGGGCTCTATTCAAGCGAACCGACTGCCCGTTGAAGACAACGGGGGACGGGTACAGCTTGGCTTTCAACGCCGGCGCGAGACTCAGGGACATGGAGTACTGCCAGTTCTTCCCGTTGGCACTGGCTGAGCCGGACGCTCCCCCGCTGCTTGTCGACGGCCCCGTTGTGTGGCGTGGCAAGATCATCAACATTCTCGGGGAGGACATACCGGCCAAGCACAACGTCACAGCGAGGCCATACATCGCCAAGAGCAGGGACACGCTCTCAAGGGCCATGATGATGGAGATCCACGAGGGAAGCGGCGTCGAGGGAGCCGTCTTACTTGACGCGAGAGAGGTGATCCTCAACGCCGATTCAGCCGAGTTTTTAGGCATGGTCAGCCTCGACTATTACAAGGAAAAACTGAGGGCCCATGAGAGGCCTTTCAGGATCGCCCCCATCAGCCACTTCTCCATGGGCGGAGTTGTCGCGAACAGGGACGGGGAGACAGGTGTCGAGGGCCTCTTCGTGGCGGGGGAGGTCATGGGTGGTATCCACGGGGCCAACAGGCACGGCGGAAACGCGTTGACGGATGTAACCGTCTTCGGCGCACGGGCTGCTAAGAAGGCCCTTGAGTACAGTGTCGACAAGGAGCTCGTGGACATTGATGAGTTGTCCTCTGACGAGGCCGAACGCATCGAGGAACTATCAAAAAGAGAGACTGGGTTTACACCCGCCGTCGTCATGAGCCTCCTCAGGGAGAACATGTGGGAGAACGTTGGCGTCCTGAGGGACGCAGATATGCTGGTAGAGGCGTACAAGAAACTGTCGGAGCTCAGGGACTCGTCAAGGCTTCTCCTAGCCCAGCATGGGAAGCAGATACTCGCGGCACTTGAGCTTGAGATGGCGCTGGACGCATCCGAGTTCATCATCAGGGCCGCCATGGAGCGCAAGGAGAGTAGGGGGGCCCACTACCGGCTAGACTACCCCGAGGAGCGCGAGGAGTGGATGAAGACAGTCATCCTCAGCAAGCAGGACAAGGCCATCAAGGTGACCCATGCGAAGATCGGTGAGGCGTATTGAGCGAGCTCACCCGAAGGGTAACCACCGACGTGGAAGCCCTCAGTGACCCCACGAGGGCGGCGGATCACAGGCGCTACTTCCGGGAGGAGATAGAGACCTATGGGCTAGCCATGCCCGATGTCAAGAAAATCGCGGGCATTTACTACAAGGAGCTGAAAGGCGATCTCCCGAGGGCGATGGGTCTCACGGAGGAGCTGCTACAGACAAGGAACCTGTCCCTGTCCGATGTCGGCATCCACATGCTGAAGAGGTTCAAGCTCCACATCAAGGGGACGCACTTTTCCCGGTTCGATGGCTGGGTCGATTACCTCACGAACTGGGCGAACACCGACAACCTCTGCTGTGGGTTGATCGCTCTAGCGGTCAAGGATGACCCGGGTCACCTAGAGTCCCTCGTCAAGTGGACAGGGTCCGAGAACAGGTGGAGGAGACGAGCATCCGCTGTGAGCCTAGTTCCCATCGTGAGGAGGGGGGACCTGTTTGAGGACTCATTAAGGGTAGCGGACAGGCTGATGCCCGACGGCGACGATATGGTGCGGAAGGGCGTCGGCTGGATGCTCAAGGAGGCAAGTAAGGTGCACCCGCAGGAGGTCCATGAATACCTGGTCAAGTGGAAGCCGGATGCACCCGCGTTGACCCTGAGGTATGCTTCGGAGAAGCTTCCCGAGGAGCTCAAGGTCTACAAGTCCCGGTAGATGTTTACTTACCGCGCGCGCTAGGCGTAGAATGTGAGTATATCCTCATCCATTGGGACGTGTTTCGGCTGCACCTTCTGCCCGCCGAACTTTACGCTCTTGCCCCATATTCGCGAGTACCGGAGCCTCTTCCTGAGGTCGCCGTGAACCATCTTCGCGATGTCACCGACAGTTGACCCGTTCCTGACGATCATGGGCTCCTCCATGTCAGCCTTCTCGCCCCTGGGCTTCATGTAGATGCGTATAAGGTCCAAGTGCTCGAATATCTCCTCCTTGAGGCGCTCAAGGTTCACATCGTTGTCCGCGCTGATGGGTATAATGTAGTGGTCCAGTGACTCCTCCAGCTCCTCGACGTACTCCTTGTCAACCATGTCAATCTTGTTGAGCACCGTGAGCGTTGGGATGTAGACCGTGTTCTTCAGAAGGGAGTCCACGAACTGGTCGTATGATACGTCCTCCTTGATTACCACCCTGCTGTTGTGGTACCTGTACTCCCTGAGAATATCCTTGATGCCCTCGCGCTCCATCTTTGTCATGCCCACCATGTCGGTGATGAAGATGCCCCCAGAGGCACGCTTCTCGATGATGACATTGGGCGGATCCTCATCAGGCCGCAGACCGATAGCCCGGATCTCATCCAGCAACATGTTCCTCATCTTGGGGTTGAACACGTCTGTGAGGACGAGGATTAGGTCCGCCGACCTGGTTGCAGACAGGATTCTCTTCCCGAGTCCCCTTCCCCTGCTGGCCCCCTTGATGATACCGGGGATGTCCAGGATCTGGATGTTCGCCCCCCTGTACTTGAGGATACCCGGGATGACTGTCAGCGTAGTGAAATCATAAGCACCGACCTTACTGTTGCTGTTTGTGAGATGGTTGAGCAAAGTGGATTTGCCCACACTGGGCAACCCCAGCAGGACCACGGTGGAATCGCCGTCCTTCCTGATGGTGTATCCGTCGCCCTTCTGGCCCTGGCCTCTGGTGATCCTGTCCCGTTCCTGTTGCCTGAGCTTGGCTATCCTAGCCCTGAGTACACCAAGGTGGCGGTTGGTGGCTTTGTTGACCTGCGTCCGCGCCATCTCCTCCTCTATGGCCTTGATCCGCTCTAGGGCACTCATTGCAGATAGCTCACATTACCTCAAGTATAAAACGTTCCCATTTTCATGAATCTCAAACTCTTATAATACACGTGAATTGATGGTATCACAGTGATTCTATGAAGCTACACAAGGTTTCAAGCCGCGTCTATGCCAACTGGGACGGCGAGACAGGCGGAAACGTAGGGATAATCGAGCTAAATGAGAGCGCCTTAGTTGTCGACGCCCAGTACCCCGGCTCGGCGCGTAATTTCAGGGCAGCCATCCCCAAGGTTTCAAAAAAGCCCCTGAGCTACCTCCTCCTCACCCATGTCCACGGCGACCACGTGTTCGGCAACATGGTGTTCAAGGACCTGGAGATAGTTAGCCATAGGAGGCTCTGGGAGAAGATGGAGACGAGCCTCAAGAACGAGTGGGCCCCAGGCAACATGGAGAAGATGCTGGAGACGTACAGGAAGGACGCCCCTGATAGGTGGTGGCTGTTCGAGGGCCTTGAGATCGTGGTGCCAACCGTCACGTTCACCGAAAAATGGGAGATCGATGGGGTCGAGTTCACCAGCCACGGGGGCCACAGCGACTGCAGCAGCGTCGTCTACGTCCCCGACGACAAGACCCTGTTCGCAGGTGACCTCCTCTTCGTGGGGAGATTCCCCTGGGCCGGAGACCCAACGGCAAACCCGGACAAGTGGATCGAGGCATTCAAGGCCATCCTCAAGATGGACATCGAGACCATCGTGCCGGGCCATGGACCCCTCTGCGACCTGGAGGAGGTGGAGAGGCAGCTGGCCTGGATGAAGGAGGTCAGGTGGGTTATGCAGGGCCTCATCGAGGACGGCGCGACGGAGGAGGAGGCGACCTCCTACGATTACAGGGTTCTCTACCCGACGGACCGCCCCGAGTGGCAAAAGCGAAGCTACGCCAGATGGTACAACGTCTGGTCATCCTAACTTTTTAGCTAAAATTACCGAGGATAGTATTGACAACTCCTAGGCTGGGCTCTTCTTCCCCGTCATCTCATCGATGTCGATGCGGATGATCCAGAGGTGCTTGTTCTTTTCCATGGTCTCGGGGGTGATCATCTTGCCCTTTCCCGGGCTGTACTTGTCAC
>JABXKY010000204.1 GCA_013619005.1 Candidatus Bathyarchaeota archaeon
GTAGCAAGTGCGGTGAATGAGGTTCTCAGACGGAGCGTTCATGAGCGCCTCGAACGCTTTCAAGCAGTCAGGCATGTAAATCATGGGCAGCGTAGTATCGGGTCTAAGGAAGCAGACATAGCTCCCCTTCTTGAGGGCCTCATAGAAGATCTCCACGGCGTAATCAGTGGTCCCACCACCGGGCGGAGCGACGTTACTAATGACACCGGGCAGCCTAATGCCCCTTACATCGACCCCGAACTTTTCAAAGTAGTACTTGCCAAGGAGCTCCCCCGTCACTTTTGTAACCCCGTACATGGTCCTGGGGGTCAAAACCGTGTTCTGGGGAGTGTTAACCCTGGGAGTCTCAGACCCAAAAGCCGCAATACTGCTGGGATGGAAAATCTTATCGATCAGCCCCTCCCTGGCCACCTCAAGGACGTTCCTGAAACCGTTGATGTTCACGTCCCAGGCAAGATCAGGCTTCAACTCACCAGTAGCGCTGAGGATGGCGGCCAAGTGATAGACCTCATCAACATCATTTTCCCTAACCAGACGCCTAAACTCATCGAAATCTAGGACATCAAGCCTCTCATATGACCCAGAAAAACCGTCATCCGGCTCTTTGATATCAGATGCAATAACGTTTTGAGCCCCGAAACGCCGCTGAAGGTGAGGCACCAGCTCAGAACCGATCTGACCCAGAGCCCCTGTTACCATTACCCTCCTAATGTCTCCACTCATTAGAACCAAGCTAAACTAGCACACTCGGCATAAAACCGTTACCTCTTATAAACACCCGAACCAGAAAACGGGTTACCAAACGCCATAAAAACGCCTTCATCCCAGAATCACGAGACAAAAAAATATTTTTTTCGCTTATGACCAGTGACAGGAGCGAGAACACCGATACCCCACACGGCCAGCCAGCCGAATAGATAAAAATAAACGCCCAACTGCATTCCAACAATTGAAGGTAATACCATGAGAGACCCCACAGGCTTCCTGGGAAAGGAGTATCAGGAACTAGTAGACAAGGCACTGGACTGGCGGTTAAAACAGTTGCAGGGCGCAAGCGAGCCGGTGACCAAGGTAGACGGCAGGGACGTGCTCGTCCTATGCGCCAACAACTACCTGGGCCTGGCAACCCACCCCAAGCTCAAGCAGGCCGCGTCTGAGGCCATCGAGAAGTACGGCGTCGGATCGGGCGCCGTCAGGGCCATCAGCGGCAACATGGACGTCCACGTAGAGCTAGAGGAGCGCCTCGCCAAGTTCAAGGGTGCCGAGGCAAGCCTCACCTACCCCACGGGCTTCATGGCCAACAGCGGACTGATCCCCCAGCTTGTAGGCAAAGAGGACCTCATCATCAGCGACGAGCTGAACCACGGCAGCATAATCGACGGCGTACGCCTATCAAGAGCAGAGAGAACAGTCTACAGCCACAACGACATGGAGAACCTCGCCGAGAAGCTCGAGGAAGCCGAGAAGAAGGGCTACAGGAGGATACTCATCATCACCGACGGCGTCTTCAGCATGGACGGGGATATTGCGCCCCTTGACCAGGTGGCTAAACACGGCTCAAAGCACGGGGCCATGATATATGTCGACGACGCCCACGGGGAGGGAGTCCTCGGGAAGAAGGGGAGGGGAGTCGTAAGCCACTTCGACCTAACACATCATGACGTCCACGTCGAGATGGGTACCTTCAGCAAGGCATACGGCACCATTGGAGGACACATATCGGGCTCGGATAGCCTGGTAAAGTTCGCATACAACAAGAGCAGAACATGGCTCCTCAGCAGCTCACACCCGCCCGCGGTTGCCGCAGCAACCATAGCCGCCATAGATGTCCTCGAGAACGAGCCACAGCACGTCGAGAACCTCTGGAAGAACACCAACTACTTCAAGAAGGCAGTGGAGGACCTGGGTTTCAACACGGGCAACAGCCAGACACCCATCATACCCATAATCGTCGGCGAAAGCCATAAGGCCAAAGCCCTGGCAGACAGGCTCTACGAGGACGGCGTCTTCGTGGTGCCCATAGTTTTCCCCATGGTTGCACGAGAATTATCGAGGATCAGGGCCCAGATGCACGCAAAGCTGACTACGGAACAGCTTGACTCCGTCATTGGGAAAATAGAGAAAATAGGCCGAGATTTAGAAATAATCTAGGGGCATTTACCCCTACCTTTTTGATTAAAAGATAACCAGTGAAATCACTCAAAAAAGGCTGTCAGGGGAGTTCCTTTCTTCTGCTTCAGGATCTCGCTGCACTCCTTCGGGGAAAGGGTCTTGAACTCGTAACCGTACTCGTCCAGAAGTTCTTTCGCGTTATCGGATATCTCTGGGGCCACAAGGATGGCCCTCACCTCCCTGTTGGCGTCCATGTCGATAACGTCCATGTACTTTCTCAGCTGCTCAACGGCGTCCACGGGAGCCTTGACACGCTTGATCTCCACCACGGTCAGGGTGTTATCCGAGTCGTAGCCGATGATATCGATGAACCCCGGGTCCACGGCCATCTCCTTGGTCATAGGACGGAACCCCGTTTCGAGAATATCGGGCTTGAAAAGAATAGCCTCCTGCATATCCTTCTCGGAAGCATACAGGTTGAACTCCCCGTTGTCCACCAGGTCAAGCACGGCCACCATCTGCAGCCGTGTGAACGTGATGACCATGGACTCGTTCTCCTTTCTGCGGAAGACACGCACCACCAATCCCTCCTTCAGCAGTTTCGTGTTAAAGATACTGCCCGAGGGTTGCCAGTTTACAGGCGAATAGTGCTTTGGACGGTGTATCAACGCCGAGCCATCAGGCTTGAAGATTACCAGCCTCTCCCCCGACTCCAGCTTGCTGCTGGCCCTCCCATCATAGACAACGGTACACTCACCGACGATCACGACTGTCCTATGCCTGGATATACCTGACTTTACAACCGTCTCCGCTTCCCCAAGGCTTGGGTTGGGGATTATCTGTTGCCGGTTCTCTTCCATGTGGTTACCCAACGCTCGTGATTATCGTGGTCCAGGCGGCGTTCATCTTAGCGTCGTACTGCAGTAGGTGAGCCGTGGCTTCCCCCAGTAGGAAGGTGCCATGACCCGGGTACATACGCTCGGGCTTCAGCGCTGCAAGCTTCTTGATGCTCGCCTTCCAGTCGTCGAGGACAAAACCTGGACCATTGATATAGCCCAGGTTACCCGACGCTCCCGCTATGTCCCCGCATAGGAGGCTTGAGACCCCGTAGTCGTCCAGCATGAAGCTGATGCAGCCGGGGGTATGACCCGGGTTACTTACAGTTATCAACTTGACCTCCCCGACCGTGATTACATCTCCCTCCACGACAGTCTCGTCAACCGGGGCAGCCTTGAACTCAAGGCCCCGCTCCTGAGCCATTGTATACAGGGATAACTCGTTCAGCGTTTCAATTGGCTCTCTGTCAGCGGGATGGGAAATGATCTTTGTGCCCGTTTTCTCTTTAACCTCATAGTTACCGCCGATGTGATCGAAGTGACAGTGGGTTATCAGGGTCTTTGTTATCTTCATGGGGTCAAGGCCATCCCTCTTCATGTTCCCCATGATGGCACCAACGCCATAGCCACCTCCCGTATCTATCAGTGCCAGCTCGGAGCCTCCATCCACGACGTAGCAGTTGCAGTCACCTAAGGGTGAAATACCGTACCCGGAGCCAGCCACTAGGTAAACCCGATCAGTTAGCTTCATATCATCACGGAAACCATAGAGCCCCGTGGATTTTTAATGTGTTCGACCGATTGTCAGATCCCACCGACAGAGATTATAGCCTACGCGAGGGCTAACGGCATCAACATATAGATTCGACGAACAAAAATAGGATTGAAA
>JABXKY010000106.1 GCA_013619005.1 Candidatus Bathyarchaeota archaeon
GAAACTTACCTGCTTACTAGTAAATCTGTGTGATAATCCCCCATAACACATTACAATTAACACATATGAACAACATAAAACAAGCAAAAACTATGTAAAAAACACGCAATAATTGTATATTTATGAGAAAATTGAACGAGCGCGCGCACCCTTCATCATATTTTAAATAAAACTGAAACAATAATATCTTTGATTAAGATGCCATTATCAATCGACACAAGCAAGACTGGCCTCGAAATGTTCTTCAAACCTTACCAAGTAGAAGCACTACATGTCCTCCAGAACCGTGGTGAAGAGGGCGCGAACAGCAGAATTGTCTGGAATACAGTCAATAAGACTCTCCCGAGTCCGATCAGCAGGGCATCAATCATCAATTCGCTTAACATGATGGTCGATGAGGAGATACTGAGCTTTACTGAAAGAACAGGAAAAGGCGGACACCACCGAGTATATCGCCTTGAAATGACGAAGTCAGAGCTGAAAGAATATCTTGCCCGCATAGTGATCGACAAGCTCCTGATCGAGTATCCTGAAGAATCAAAGAGAGTAACGTCTAATCTACAATCCACCACGGGATAATAGCCGCCTACTTCTGATGCACGCGCTTACATACATCTTAATGAACGAAACAAATTTCCCATCGTACCACTACTAAAACTGAACCTCAATGCCCCTCCCATATGATGAAAAAGGCACGCTACTCGTAGCAGACCTCACAGAGAAAAAAACGCAAATTAAACCAATCCCACGGGACATCCACAGTAAATACTACCTAGGACTAGGTTACAACACCTGGCTTCTAAACCAGAAAACCAGCCCCGACACAGACCCATTCGGCGCTGAAAACATAGTTATCATATCCCCAGGGCTGCTAACTGGAACAGACGCCCCAGCGAGTTCTAGAGTAGAAGTCACCACAAAGTCACCTCTCACAGACTTAATAGGCACAGGCAACTCGGGGGGTCACTGGGGGCTGAGACTTAAAAAAGCTGGATATGACGCCCTCATGATAAAAGGGGCCTCAAAGAAACCTGTCTACCTCTCAATTCAGGATCACAAAATCCAGTTCATAGACGCCGAGTCGCTGTGGGGGCTCGACACCTACGAGACAACAAGCCAGCTAACCAAAAGACACGGCCCTGAAACAAGCATAATGACCATTGGACCAGCGGGTGAACGCCTCGTCAGGTTCGCCGCACCTGTCTTCGATAAACAACACATGCCTGGAAGATGCCATGCAGGAGGGGTCCTTGGAAGCAAGAAACTCAAGGCGGTACTGGTTAAAGGCACAGGAACAATCAAGCTACATGACCCTGATGCATTCAACGAGGCTGTCCGAGAATCTGAGAAAAGAATCAGGAGTTACCCTGGCTGGAAAGCGCGAGCCAAAGCTGGCTCCATGGGAACCATAGGAATAACCGACACAGGTGTGGACTATGATGAAATTGTGGGGCCTTACCTTAAACGCGGACCACAAGGAGTCTACTGCCCATGCATGATGGAGTCCCTTTACGGATGTAACCTCCTAGCTGATGTAAAGGATGGACCATACAGCGGTGTCGACGTGGCCTGTGCAGGTATTACCCTTTACTCTGGTACCGCTGAAAGATACGGTATAAGCCTGCCAGCTGCCTTTCACTTCAACGAGCTCTGTCAACGCCTCGGTATGGACATGTTTGGTCCCTTCTTCTATGCTTACGAGCTTTCACAGCGGGGGATATTAACAGAGAAACATCTTGGTTTCAAGCTGGAGTATGGGGACGAGAAAGCCCTGATGAAGCTACTTCGAATGGTTGCCTACCGGGAGGGCTTCGGTGATGTATTGGCAGAGGGCTCCACACGGGCGGCTCAGATCATCGGGGGAGGCGCAGAGAGATATATTCCAACAGTAAAGGGTCTTGAGGTCATGCAGCCTGACGCTCGTGCAGCCCTCAAAGGGAACATTTTCACCGTTTTAAGCGTCCTCACTAATCCTCGAGGAGGAGACGACCTGAAAGGCACCCATGGGGTATCTAACTATCCTGGCCACGCAAGCTGGGCAATAAAACTGGGAATATCCGAGGAAGAACACTCCAAGTGGCTCCTTGATTGGCTCGACATGCCACCCGATTACAAGAAAATTGTCTTCGGTGACCCACAGGATACCGCCAACCCGGATGAGCTCCTCATCACCATCTGGTATAATCATCTGACAAGCGTCTACAATAGCCTCGGTTTCTGCATGTTTGCATCCAGCGTGGCTGATGCTCTCGGCCCTACCTATCAAGCCAGAATCTACACGGCTGCAACCGGCGTCCAGACCAAAGCAGATGAGATAATGGAGGCCGGGGAAAGAATATTCAATCTCATGAGACTTTATGTAAACCGAATGGGTGTCACATCCAAGGACGACCATTGGTCAGAAACCTACTACACTGAACCCAGTCTCGCAGGGAAAGAACTAGCTCCCGCATTCTCAAAAGAAGAGACTCAGCGACACCTAAATAGATACTACAAGCTGAGGGGATGGGACCCAGAAACTGGGAAACCACTGCCAGAGACCCTGAAGAGGTTAAAAATAGTTCTCTGACCCTGAGACGTGCGCACTTGGAAATATCGCTGGTTCAGGCATCGCAAGCGCCACATTTTGGCGTCTTATCGGACCGCCAGCGCTCTTCGTGGGTTCAAGTCCCTCGTAGGACCCCACAGATGAACCCGCGCGCGCTATCGAAGACTAATGATTGGCTCATGAGAGCTGGCTATGGCTTTCGCGTATTTTCCACCGCAAGCATCCTCCAGTAGGTGAAGTAGCTCGTCCAACGCAGATTCAACGTTTTCCAACTTGATCTCGGGTGAGGCATCGATGAACATCACCAGGTTCCTTGTTTCGCTTGTGATCTTGGTCTCATCGGCGTCTCGAAAGTTCCAGCGCCTCGTCAGGATGCGGGCATCATCGGCATAGACAACCTCACCGCTATAGGTCTCCTCCTGTTTTGAGGCCCCCAGTGGTGTGAAGGTCTCTCCTCCATCGCTCACCCTGAGATAGATGTCGCCCTCGACTTTGTCGGTATCGAACCCGCCCATGGGTATGATGTGTTTCACGGAAACCACGTTGTAGAGGTCAACGGCCGTGTTGATGACGGGAAGTTTGCCCGTTTTTATGGTCCTTCGAACCAGTGCCTCTGCCGAGGGCCTGTAATCCGAGGGTTTGGTCCCGAAGCTCCTGTATATCTCCCTCCAGGAGGCTATGTGAGGATGCCTTGTCGCTGGCTGGTCTCCGATCTGGGCCTGGGTTTCGGTTATTGCCTCTTTCTGCAAGCGGTAGAGACCGGGAAATGGGGTCACGTTGTCCAGTTCCTCCCCGTAGAGCACGCCTATGTGGACGCCGGGGTATGATTCGACGATTCCAGTTATATCGTACTTCAAATGCATCACTCCGAGATCGCGTTCGCCTTCTTTAGCGCCGTGATTTTTTCATCGTCGTACCCAAGTATGGTCTTAAGCACCTCTTGGTTGTGCTGACCGATGACTGGGGCGGCGCTCTTAACGTAGGCAGGGGTCTCGCTGAACTTTACGGGGAAGTTGACCACCTTTATGGGGCCAGCGTTCTCGTGGTCGACGGTGGTGAACATGTTCCTCTCGATGAGGTGGGGGTCCTTGACCACGTCGTCGACGTTGTACACGGGGGCAACGGGGACACGGGCGGCTGTGAAGTAGTTTACCGCCTCGTCCCTTGTCATCCCGCTAACTTTCTCCTTGATTAGCCCCTCGGTCACCTCCTCGATGTCCATGTATTCGCGCAGGTCATCTATTAGCCTGGGGCTGAAGATCGCCAGCCTGATGTACCCGCTGTCGACGGTCTTGAATAAACCGCCGAAGCCCCTGCCCATGGGGTACTTGTCCATGAGTTCATGGAGCAGCATCCCGCTGAGGTTGTAGCCCGTGATGGCCATGTTCATGGAGGTCATGACGTCAAGCTGGGCCACATCGATCATCTGGCCCTCGCCCTTCCTGTCCCTGTGCCTGACCGCTGCGATGATGCTCATTGCCGCGTACAAGCCCGGGGCTAGGTCACCTACGGCCTGTGCCATCTCTATCGGAGGGCCGTTGACGTCTACGCCGTCACCAGTGAGCCTGCTGTGACCGCTCATAGCCTCAGCTATGGGTGCGAAGCTGGGACGGGCGGTGTAGGGTCCAGTCTGTCCAAAGCCGCTTAATGCAGCGTATATGATTCTGGGGTTAAGTTCCTTGAGGACATCATACCCCAGTCCGAGGCGCTCCATGGTTCCAGGCCGGAAGTTCTGGACGACGATATCAGCGGTGGGAACAAGCTCCTTGAAGACCGCGAGTCCCTCCTCGGTTTTCAGGTTCAGTGTCAAGCCTTTCTTGTTGAGGTTGAGCTGGTGGAAGGTGTAGCTGCTGCCACCTACTATGTACGCGTCCGCCAACCTGTCTACGCTGCCCCACGGGGGCTCGACGCGTATGACCTCGGCGCCCATGTCCGCCAGCATCATGGTGCAGTAGGGGCCGAACCAGAATTGGGTTAGATCGAGTACCCGTATGTCTTCAAGGATTCTCATAATGTTCACCCCAAGAGATTGGGGCAGCCTCTAAAACCGTTACTGCCTGACCCTTACTCTGATGGTGTTGAACATCGGTCCTCCACCTATCAGTTGGGGGGTCCCGTGGGTTAGGCTGTTCTGGTGGTTACCCTCGGAGTCGATTAGCTCCCGTGGGCACCATATGACCCCGCTTGGAACTTGGTTCGTCGGCTTTAAATCGACAATTAGCTGCCCCAGATCGTTGTAGATGGTGGTCTTTGCCTTGGGGTCAAGCCCCATTTTCTCAACATCTTCAGGGTTAATCCACGCCACGCATGGGATATCGCCGTAAACGTCAGTGAACTGGGTATGGGTATATTGCGGGACCGCGCTGTTTAGCATGATAAACTCCCCCTCCTCGATGGGTATCTCCATCTGAATAGGTATAGGGGACACCCCCTCGGGGGCACTGGTGGACGCGAACTCTATCTTCCCAGTCTCCGTGTTATACTCGTCCATGGGTCTATGACGTAACTGCATGGGCTTTCCCTCAAGAAAATCTTTGAAGTCCCCCTCGATGAAGGCTTCACGGAAGTTTTTCTCCATGTCCACCCATGGGTCTACGTGAACCCAGGACTCATCTACGTTTAATCTTCGAGCCAGTTCAATCATCAACGGATGTTCGTCCCTGCTCTCCGCGATAGGCTCTATTGTTTTTCTGCCAAGACGGACAAATGGGTGGCTGTCTGAGACATATACATCGTCTTTCTCAAGGTACGTGGTTGCGGGAAGAAGGACATCGGCTAGTTTTGCTGTCTCGGTGATATGGGTATCATGGACGACTAGGAAGCAGTCGTCCCATTTGAACCCCTCAATGACGCGGTTACTATCTGGTAACGTGAGCG
Organism: Candidatus Bathyarchaeota archaeon; assembly: GCA_013619005.1. Classification (GTDB taxonomy): domain Archaea; phylum Thermoproteota; class Bathyarchaeia; order TCS64; family TCS64; genus RBG-16-57-9. The sequence continues at coordinate 5,426 of JABXKY010000106.1, forward strand.
CAGGGTTCATCCCGACAACGTAAACGAACTTGAACTCCCCTGCCGCGATTCTTTCACCCAAGGATATCATGCTGACTGTTTTTGATGGTTTTTCTTGGAGCGTTGACCCAAACAGGTCTCCTTGTATGTATCGCCCAGTGCCGTTGGTATAGAAGAACCCGCGGTGCTGACCAAGCAATGCTGGGAGCAGTGATACTGCTCTGCAGGACTCTGCACCTGTTAGGCTCTTGTTGAGCCCTAACCCTATCATGAAGACGCTGGGCTTTTCACGCAACATTTTGCAGAGTTCCTCTATGCCTTCCCAGCTTACACCAGTGACTTTTTTGACCCTCTTTGGGGTCCATTTGAGGGCTTCTTGCTTGTATTCATCGTAACCAGAGGTAAATGTGCTGATGAAACCATCATCAACCAGGTTGTTGGTGATCAGATAATGCGCGACCCCGTAAGCCAGCGCAACATCAGTACCAGGTTTTGGGCAGACCCACAGGTTGGCTAACTCTGCGGTCTCAGATTCACGTGGATCGATGACGATTATTTTGGCATCGTTTATTCTTCGGGCTCGTGTAGCCAACGCCCATTGATGTGGGCTGCTGGTCTTGGCGTTAAATCCCCAAAAGATTATGTTCTTCTTATCTTCCAGTTCCATGGGCTGACAGCCATACCTCAACCCATAGTGGAGATTTATTCCAGCGTGACCACTTGCGGAACAGATGGTGTAATCCGTCATTGTAACTCCTAAGGCGTTCCAGATTCGTTTACTGTAACCTATTGTGATGAACCCTGTGTTCCCTGCATAGTCAAGAAGTAGCACTGATTCTCTTCCATGTGTCTCGATGGTTGTTCTGAGTTTTTCCGCTACTTTTTTGATTGCTTGACCCCATTCAACCTTTTTGTACCCCATCTCGGGACTGGGTTTTCGGAGATAGGGGTAAAGAACTCTATCCATGCTGTTTGTCCTGTCGGCATCCCCCGCAGCACGAGGGCAGGTGAGGCCGTTGGTTACTGGGTTCTCTGTGCTCGCTTCTACCTTGACGACGGTGTCATTGTCAACTGTTACGTCAAGCCAGCAGGCGTCGGGGCAGTCCCTCGCACACATTGTTTTTACAACCCTCATTGACTCACCAGAATAAGGTGATACGGTTTTCATGGATTAAATGGGTTGCGAGAAAAAGTTGCATATATTCGTTAATTTTCAATCTTGGGTAACCAGAAACTATATTAAGCGCGTAACAAAGAAAGTGGTTTAAATTGGTGTAATTAATGGGTTTCCGGTCGAAATTTGAAAACGCGGAGAAAGCTCTCACCTTCAACGATGTACTTCTTCTACCCGGTTGGACCACTCTTGAGCCCAGCGATGCTGACGTCAAGACAAGGGTGACAACCAACGTCGAGCTAAACATTCCCCTTATCGCCAGCCCAATGGACACGGTCACGGAGGCCGAGATGGCCATAGCGCTTGCGAGGGAGGGAAGTCTCGGCGTGCTGCATAGGAACTGCAGCGCCCAAAAGGAGGTTGACATGGCTAGGAGGGTCAAGAGGGCCGAGGCCGTGATTATTAGAGATGTGGTCACTGTTGGGCCTGACATGACTGTCGCCGAGCTTCTCTCCATGATGGAGGAGCATGGCATCAAGGGATTCCCCGTTGTTGAGGACGGCGGTGAGCTCCAGGGCATTGTTACTTGGAGGGACGTAAGGTTGGCCGATAGCAGCCTCCGCATAAGAGACGTGATGACCGAGGAGGTCGTAACGGGCAACGAGGACACCGAGATAGATGAGGCGATGAAGATACTGCACGAGCATCGCATCGAGAAGCTGCCCATAGTTGACAAGGACAACAGGGTCCAGGGTCTCATCACTATGAAGGATATCACCCTCAAGGGTACATTCAAGGAGGCGGTCAGGGATGAGCAGGGCAGGCTACTTTGCGCTGCCGCCATCAGCCCCTTCGATCTACCGAGGGCAAAGGCGCTTGATAGATACGTTGACGTGATGGTGCTCGATGTGAGCCATTTCCACAACAAGAACTGCTTTGACGCGACTAAGAAGGTGCTCAAGGAGGTCTCGGCGGACGTAATCGTCGGGAATATCGGTACCTACCAGGCTGCCGAGGATATCATCACCCAGCTTGACGGGGTCGCAGGACTCAGAGTCGGCATTGGAAGCGGCAGCATCTGCAGCACGAGCATTGTAACGCGTGCGGGGGCTCCAACCCTGTTCGCTACTAGCCAGGTGGCCGACGCGGTTAAGGACTATGAGTCCAATATCCCAATCATCGCTGACGGCGGTATGAGGAACCCCGGTGACGTTGCTGTAGCCATGGCAGTGGGCGCAAGCGCTGCCATGATGGGAAACGTGTTCGCGGGATGCCGAGAGAGCCCAGGTAGGCTCGTCGCCATGGAGGGACGATACTACAAGGAGTACTACGGCATGGGAAGCGCCAAGGCGAGGCAGAAGAGGTTCGCACAGGACCGCTATAGCCAGCCGAGCAAGTCCGTAAATGAGGGAGTCGAGGGATGGGTACCGTTTAGGGGCCCCGTTAAGGAAATCCTTGACGAGTTCACCGGCGGCCTCAAGGCGGCCATGGGTTATGTAGGCGCTGCGACGATCCCAGAGGTCTGGGAAAAGGCCAAGCTGGCGCTCATCACCGAGCATGGAGCTCGAGACGCTGCACCTCACGATATCTTCCGCCCAGGTCCAAGCAGGACCATCTAATTTTCTTTATACAACCCTTTAATTTTGCATTTTCGTGTAAGACCAAGCTTATTACGCCGTCGAGGTTGCCTTAATCATACAACGGTGTGTTAGATGATCAAGAGGGCATTAATCAGCGTCTACGACAAGAGCGGACTAGAAAAGCTAGTGGAGGCTTTTGGCGGTTACGGCGTGGAGATTATCAGCAGCGGTGGGACCGCCAGAAAGATCAAGGAGATCGGCTACGAGAGGCTGGTCGAGGTTAGCGAGTATACTGGACACTCGGAGAGCCCCGGTGGTCTCGTCAAGACCCTGCACCCTAAGGTCCATGGAGGACTGCTTCTTGACGTAGCTGACCCTGAGCACAAGAAATGGATGGATGAAAACGAGATCGAGCCCATCGATCTAATGGTGGTGAACCTTTACCCCTTTGAGAAGGTAGTCGCAGGGGGAGCGAACCTTGAGACCGCGGGCCACAACATCGACATCGGCGGCCCGACCATGACCAGGAGCGCCGCTAAGGCGAGTCTGCTCTACGACCGCACATGCATCGTATCAGGGGTCGCCCAGTACCCAGAGATCATCAGGACACTAAACGAGAACGACGGGGAGCTGACAACCGAGCTGCGAAGGCGCTATGCGTTGCAGGCGTTCAGGCGTACAGCGGGCTACGACAAGGCCATCGTCGAGTACCTGGAGGAAGAGCTTTGAGCAAACCAAAATCCATGAGGAGGAAGTACAGCACGGCCCTCGGGGAGGAGTTCCCCGAGACCATCAAGATCACCATCGGTGAAAACGAGGTCGTCTACAGGAAACACATGAGCCTGAGGTACGGGGAGAACCCGCACCAGCCAGCCGCCTTCTACAGTCCAACGGTGGGCCCTCTGACCGTCGGGGATATCAAGCTCCTGAAAACGGGAAAGGGCGGCCTCAGCATGACCAACGTCGAGGACGCCAACAACAGCATGAGGATAGTCAGCTACTTTGACCGGCCCGCTGTGGCCGTCATGAAACACGTTAACCCAAGCGGGGCAGCGGCCCAGAACGCGGATGAGCCCCTGGTGAAGGTCTACAGGAGGGCAAGGGACTGCGACGCACTCGCCGCGTTCGGGAGCGTCGTGGGATTCAACTGCGAGGTCGACCCCGTTACGGCCGAGGAACTGATGAACAGCTACGTCGAGGGTGTCGTAGCACCCAGCTACGCTGAAGGCTGTATGGATTTCTTTAAGCAGAAGAAGAACATCAGGATCATGACCGTTGATGGTTTGGACGCCGTCAGCAAGTACATCGGTGAACCCATGTGGCCTCTTGACATCAGCGTTCAGGCAGATGGAAGCCTGGTGCTTCAAGCTCCCATGCTCACCAAGCTTAGAGGCACCGAGGACCTTCGAGTGGTTACCGAGAGGCAGCCAACGGGGCAGGAGCTGAAGGATCTCCTGTTCAGCTGGTATGTGTGTATGAATGTGAGGAGCAACGGCGTCGTCCTGAGCAAAGGCAATGCCACCATCGGCGTCGGTACGGGACAGCAGGACAGGGTTACGGCTGTGAGACTAGCGCTTGAGAAGGCCGTTGGCAGGGGGCACGGGGACGAGGTCGCTGGCTCGGTCATCGCGTCTGACGGCTTCTTCCCGTTCAGGGACAGCATCGACCTTATAGCTGAATATGGGGTGACCGCGGTTGTCCAGCCAGGTGGCAGCATCAGGGACAAAGAAGTCATCGCGGCATGCAACGAGCACGGCATCGCCATGGTGTTCACGGACGAGCGATGCTTCCGCCACTTCTAACCCTAGTGACCTGTTACCGGTCAATCGGGAAAGAGGATAATACTCCAACCACTTTTGCCACCAACTCAGACTCTTTCTCACTAACTAACAGAAAAATAATCTCAAAATGACCGCCACGATTACCAAATCATTGTCGGACTAGGGGCCCCTGCTGAGGGGGCTCGTGGAGCAGTGTGGTCCTCCTAGCAGGTCTAGGTATCCTGATTCCCATTCTTTCACGGTCACGCCATTGTCTCTGAGTGCCTGGTTTGTCCTCTTGTTCCTATCGTAGGCAATGACCACGCCGGGCTTCACCGTGACTATGTTGGAGGCGCCCCTGCTCTGCTCTAACATAGTGTCCAATAG
>JABXKY010000120.1 GCA_013619005.1 Candidatus Bathyarchaeota archaeon
ATAGTAGACCATTCAACCACCCTATGCCCCCTATAGCTGGCGGTGAGTTACTAGTTAAAACAGTAGAAGCGTCATGGAAAGGTGGTCGAAATCTAGAGTTTGCTCTATCAGCAGCATCAATGATTGAGAGAAGTGAGAAGATCATTATAACCTCAGCGGACTCCGATGGAACAGATAGCCTCACAGACGTTGTCGGCGGTATTGTTGAAGTCAATACCATTTACTTTAACAGTGGGCAAGGTTCGTTTTCTCTCTTTTACTGGTACATATATGGTTTTCCAACTCGGAGCTCGGTTTAAAATCATGTCATATACGGTTCTTTACTGCATATATGACTATGTTCTTTTGAGATGAAAATATGGAGAAGAGAAATTTAGTTGCTTGGTGTGGCTTGTTGCTGTCGAGTAATCATCTCGTGGGAGAGTTATCCGGTTATGTTATCAGTGTTAAAGCCCTTCGTTTTTTTTGGGATATCGGTGTTAGTTTTAATCAGATATCATATATAGTGGGTTTGATTCATTAAAATTGAAGGTTTTTGGCCATGAAAAACACTCAAAGTCCTACGGATGTAAACAAAAACCTGTTATCGTATTTATGCTCTGAACTTGATAATCAAGAGCTGGCTTATGCGTTGCTGCCTATGCCTGTGACAGGAGGTTTTGACACTAGCATCTTCCGATTCCAGTTAAAAGGAGCACCTAACGAATTATCTCGCCCACTGATTTTAAGACTATTCAAGAAGTCGAGTCAAAACAGGGCAATATTCGAGAGTGCTGTTCAGAGTGCAGTAGCAGACGCAGGATATCCTGCTCCTCGAGTCTTCTTCACCTGTACTGATGAATCGGTTTTAGGGGGAAGTTTTATGATTATGGAGCTTATGCCTGGGCAGACCATGATAAACATGCCTATAAAAAATTTGTCTGAAATGCTGGCGAGGGCTCATCTCCACCTGCATAGCATCGAGGTAGACTCCATTAGAAATTCTCTTGAAGTTGCTGGGATACGTCAAGACAAGTATTCTGTTGAAGGTAGATTGGGTTGGCTTGTTGAAGAGATAGAAGCTCCTGGTTGTGAGTGGCTTCAACCAGGATTAAAATGGATTGTTGAGAATCGTCCAGATGATCCTGACAGGCTGGTTGTTTGCCATGGTGATTTTCATCCATTCAATATCCTTACACAAGATGGTGAGGTTAGTGGGGTGCTGGATTGGTCTAATTTCTTAATAAGTGATCCAGCCTATGATATTGGTATCACAAATGTACTTGTGACAGTAGCTGCTCCGAGTCTTTTTACTGGTTTGGATTGGGTCGATTTGATTAATCGTTATCATGACTACTATCAGAGGGAATGTTCTGTTGAGTTTGAACGAATTGAGTATTATGAGGATTTAGGTGTTTATGGGCTTTACTTGAGGGGGCTGAAGGTCATGCGGCATGGAGTCATCCAGAGACCATGAGGAGGTTGTCAGAGCACTTTGAGAAGATAACCAGTGTACGTTTAGCCCTTCCCAAAGCGATTATGTGACGTCTCATATGAAAAGCAGCTATTCTCATAATATCTATGATAAAAAAAGAAAAAGGTTCAAGGTAAGTGATAATACAACTTCATTAGCTAGTTTAGGATGTATAGAGGGCTATCTCATTATCCTTTCTACGTCTATATCGAGGCTTCTGCAAGTTTCGAGAATGCTCTGCCATGACCTCTCGTCTACAGGTATTCCCTCTTTTCTCCTCTTTTCCATTGTCATATGCTCCCTTTCCCCTGGTAGCAAAACTTCATCGAACCCGGGCCTGACGGGGGATGACTTGACCTCAGCGACCAATCGGTCCACCTCGTCCTTGAAGTCCTTCACTGGTACGAACGCTTCAATGTTAAGAGCAGTCATGAGTGCTCCCTGCCCTCTTGCCCTTGACCCAGTTCCTGAGAGGTTTAATGCTCCACCCAGAATGTCTATTGCGAGGTTTATTCCGTAGCCTTTGTATGTACCGAAGGGCAGTAATGATCCACCTGTCTTCCAGAATTCATCGATGTTCTCCAAAGTTACGTCGTGACCCTTGATTGGGTTTCCCTGTCGGTCGATCAACCACCCTTCGGGGATTGGTTTCCCCTCTAAGAGAAGTGTTTGAACGTGTCCTTGGGCAACTATGGTCGTGGCGAAGTCCAGAACTATAGGGTACGTCTTACCAGCAGGGAATGCGAGGCTCATTGGATTTGTTCCGGTAACGGGCTTCATGCCCCCCCATGGGGCACAGACAGGACCTTCACGCGCAACAGCTATCCCTATCATATCACTCTCCACAGCCATCATCGGGTAATAGAAGAGGTTGGTAATCCATTCACCATTGACGACGCTGCACGAGGCGATTCCTTGCTTCCTCGCTTTCTTCACCGCTATCTCCATCGCCCTTTTAGCAGAGACCGGTCCCCATGCACCACCAGCATCTAGTAGAGCTGATGCTGGAGCCTCTTTCAAAACCTTCATTTTTGCCATAGGTCTTTTTTTGGTAAAGGTTGGTAAGACTCTGACACCATGAGAATCAATTCCACGTAGGCTACCCGTGACTAAGACATCGGTGATGGTTTCAGCATCTTCTTTTGAGGCTCCTGAGGCTCTTATCATCCTTATACCAAGTTTTCTCCATCTATCCTCGGGAAAAGTAGGCATTAAATTCACTTCCAAAACATATCTTCAGAGAATAATATTCTCATTAATGCTATTAAATGGCGAGGTTTATCAGTGTACCTTGTACCCTGATCCACGTAGAATCTTCCCCGGCAGAGAACCAGTATGCTCACCACAGTCTATGATGATTGTTCCATTGACGAATACGTATGAAATACCCTCTGGATACATGTGTGGTTTCCTGTTCGCTGGACCTGGATAAGGCGCTTTGTCCGTAACTTTCTCAGCGTCGAAGACGACTATATCCGCCCACAGGCCCTCCCTTAAAAGACCACGAGCCTTCAACCCAAGCCTCTGAGCCGGCAACGACGTCATCTTCCTGACAGCCTCCTCCAACGTTACTACCTTTATTCCAATTTCCTCGGGCATGTCAAATCGGGTCACACCTCGAACCCATTTCCTCAGAACAATGACCATCCCGTCATAATCCCTCGGATGTGGACTCATCTTCCCTAGCCATCCATAAGGCGCTCGAAACCAGCTGTCTGTGTTTGGCATACACGCAGAATGCTTGAATCCAATGCATAGGTCCTCCTCCTTATGTCCTCTAATTGCCACACCTATCTCCACTAGGTCAAGTCGCTCGTCCTTGAACAGGTCGTACGCCGCATCCCACGGATCCTTACTCGACTTCTCAGCGACCTCCATTAAGTTCATGCCCACGAACTCTGGATTTCTTCGGGAATGTAATACGATGAGGTCATCGAACTTTAGACTTCCCCGAGAGCTGATTATGTCCTTTTTCATCTTTTCGCGTATAAGTGGGTCACTCACCCTCTCCAGCATCTTCGGTGCGCCGCCTTCGTAAGCCCATGCTGGCATCATAGGTCCCGCCATCCACCCTCCACCATACAGTGTGGTGCAGAGGTCGAATGTGACGTCTACTCCTCGCGCCCTAGCGTCATCTACGAGTTTCAGAACATCGCCCATTCTCCCGAACTCATTAAGTCCATGGGTTTCGATGTGGGCTATCTGAACTGGGATACCAGCTTTTTCACCTATCTTTATAGCCTCCAACTTACCCTTAAAATCGAGTCCCCCTCTATCATGGGTTGAATAGATTCCACCATATTTAGCAACGATCTTGCATAATTCCACCATCTCGTTTGTATCCGACCAGCAACCAGGCGGGTAGGTAAG
>JABXKY010000349.1 GCA_013619005.1 Candidatus Bathyarchaeota archaeon
AGTTCGTTTTATAGATGTCATTACTAGCCAAGTTTAGGGAGTTCCTCTCGAAGCAGTCCAAGAACTACAAGGTTCTCCTCGTGAGAGGCATCGGAGCCCAGTCTTTCCAGCAATTGGTGATGAACTTTAACAGCCTCTATATCGTCGAGTTAGGGGCCTCTGCATTCGAACTGAGCACCGTAAGAGCCGTGGGCTCGGTGGTAAGTGCTGCAATTTCTCTTCCAGTCGGGTGGCTCTCCGATGTCTACAGCATCAAAAAGATAATGACCCTTGGCATGATTATCCAGATTCTCTCTGTAGCGTTCTACGCCTTCGCTCTAGATTGGCGATGGATTATCGCCGCGGTCGTCTGCGCCACTCTTACGATGACTCTCGTCTTCAGAATCGAGAACATCATATTAGCCAATAGTCTAGCGGACCACAACAGGGCTAGGGGATACGGGACACGGGAGACTATCATGCGAGTTTTCAGTGTTTTCGCTCCGACCATCGGGGGACTAATCGTCCACCTCTTCGGAGGTATCTCCGTCGAAGGGATCAGGCCCCTGTATTACATCCAGTTGGTCGGGTTCTCAGCAGTGAGTCTCTTTGTCATATGGAAGCTAGATGACATCGATGTCGATAGAAACGAACGAAGAAACAACTTCCTGGAAGAGTATAGAGAGATGTTCAACTCTGGGAAGAACCTTAAGATGTTCGCTATCCTACAGTCCATGGGATCTATAACGTGGGGGCTGAGTATGCCGTTTCCCTTCGTGTATGCTGCTGACTTCAAGGGCGCTGACGCTATACTAGTCGGTTACATGGGTACTAGCTTCGGCTTAATAGCCATGCTTTTAGCCATACCCATGGGCATATGGGCAGACAAGCGAGGAAGAAAATTCACGATTTTCCTTACACGACCCTTCTTTTACGCCAGTTACATTCTCCTAATACTCGCGCCCCCAGAAGCCTCTTGGATGCTGTTACTAGCGTGGAGCTGTAGAGGAGTGATGATGAGCAGTCGATCATGGATGACCATGAGCATGGAGATGGTACCCCAAAAATTTAGGGGCAGGTGGACGGGCTTCCTCTCGCTCCTCTCGAACGCGATTCGAGTGCCGGCCATGCTTCTTGGAGGATATCTCTACGAGAGTGGCAATCCTGAACTCGTCTTCATCATACCCGTATTGGTAGACCTGTTTGTGAGAATGCCTATGCTCACTCGGATTCCAGAAACAATGAAAAAAGAGAATTAAATCCTATTCACCGCAAATATCGCCCTCACGCAACCTGCAAGTCACGGCGTGATCTTCATAAAGACATCGTCAAGCATTCATAAACTATTAGCTAGGTACGCTGATAATCAGTTATCTTTGTAAACTGGATTTGAGAACGTCTATACTACAATCGAGAACCCCACGCTCTCCAGAAGAATATATTGGGGGTCGGAAGCTAGCTAGAACCGTATTATCTTCGTCTCAAGACCTCGCAAGGCCCAATGCCTCTCTGATCCGGAGTTCATTAGAACCCGTTATCAGCATCTCGTCGTCAATGATGATGGTGGGAAAACTGAGCGGTCCACCCCGCTTCAAAATATCCTCTCGAATTTATGCCCGTTCCTCAACACTGCACAGGTCAACATCAATATACTCGTATTAGATGCCATTGGTCTTCAAAAAATTCTTTGCCTGTTTACACAACCACAAGTGCTGAGTGCATACACGAGGACTTTACGCTTGTTATTTATGCCGTGAACTTTCATTGTCTTCATTTATTGATCCCACGAGTCTAATGGTTAGGTTTCGAGGTGACGACTATACGAGGGCTTTTCGTTGATTTCAGTGATTTTGAGTTCAAAGTCTGTGACTAGAGGTAATAGGAATGGAGGTGGTATTGTTTTTTGATGTTAAATGTTTTTCTAGTCAGTTATCAGAAATGTTTTCAGGTCAAATCAACAGCCTATTGGTAGTCAATATCTCCCAAGATTGGTTATCAATTGTTCCTACATCATAAAATAGTCATTAAGGTTCTTTTCCTCTTAAAGAGTCAACTCGTCTTCTTTAGGAAGTCCTTTACTGATCTTGTGGACACCAATTGTTTTGTTCTGATTAGTTCTGAAGAAACTTTGATTGTGACGTTAATAGAGTGAAGTGAATTTGAAACGTTATTTCTATTCAGATAGTACGCATCCGCCACTCCGAGGATCTGATCCTCCACAGAGTCTGTCCCTCATCTTGTCAACATGTATGGCATGGACAGTGCCGAATGGACCGTAGCTAGCTGGATGTTTCTCTATCACCTCTCCCATTTGTTCCAACTCTCGACATATGTAATTAGGAATCCTAGCTGACACGTCGATTATGTCGGTGTGGAGGCAGTGGATCCTAGGAGCGGCGACTGCTTCAAAGATGCTCATTGAGTGGTCTATTACATTTATGATGGTCTGGACGATGGCGCTACAGATTTTTCCTCCTCCTGGAGCCCCAAGTACCATGTAGGGTTCATCGTTATCAAATACAATAGTAGGAGACATCTGGGTTAGCCTGCTCTTCCCTGGAGCGATTGAATTCGGGAGTCCTGGAAACGGAGTGCATTTCTGCATTGAGTTGTTGTATATGAAGCCCAGTCCGGGCGTTATAGCGCCTGATCCAGACGCAAGGGTATGGGTCAAAGAAACAGCGTTGCCATCTTTATCCATAACATTCAGATGAGTGGTGGAGGAACTTTCTTCAGGTTGCCATTTCGGCACAATTATCCTCTCTCCTGAGTTTATCCTCTTTCTCCATTTAGCGGCGTTAACCTTGGAGATAAACAACTCCCTAGGCACATTGACGAAAGCTGGATCCGCACCATACGTAACCCTATCAGCCTCAGCGGCCCTCATAGCCATAGACAATAGATGGATGTACTCAGCAATATCTGAGCCCATACCGAGCCAGTCATACTCATTGAGGTTGTATCCTTCCAGGATGTTAAGAAGCTCCAGGTTGGTGAGTCCTCCCCCTGGGAAGTCGATGGAAGCAACGGTATATCCTCTATATGTAGTGGTAAACGGCTCATATATGTTGACGCGGTAGGCATTAAGGTCCTTCAGAGTGAGGAATCCACCATTTCGATCTATGTCGTCGATCATCTTTTCAGCGAGTTCACCCTTATAAAAGAAATCAGGGCCCTCCTCAGCAATCATCGTCATAGTTTCGGCTAAATCCTTGTTTACAATGAACTCCCCGGCCTTGTATAGAGTCCCATTCCTCAAGTAGATTCTTCTGCCATCGGGAGAATATGCAAGTTTATCTAAGCTACCTACCCGTATTGGCGGGACAGCTGGTCTACCCAGTACCCGTGTCACCATCCACCCTTCACTGGCAAGACGGATTGCGGGTTGTAATGCTTCCTCCCAACTCAGAGTACCATATCTTGTTAGTGCTTCGTGAAGACCGAGAACTGTTCCAGGAACCATGATTGATTGATAGCCAATCTCATTTACGTCCCCCTCAAGCATATACACCATATCATCGCGTCGTTCAGCTTGGACTATATCATTCCACATATCTGGCGTAACCTTTGAACCGGCCTTTGCATGGAAGTCTATTACCTTTTTCTCACCATCCATGCATACAAGCATTTGACCGAATCCACCGACTCCACAGGATAGAGGACTGACCACTCCCTGTAGAAAAGCCGTAACCACGGCTGCGTCAACCGCGTTACCACCCGCCTTCAATACGTGTACACCGCCCTCAACCGCTTGGGGTTGGGGTGCAACAACCATTCCTTTCATCAAACATCTCCTCACGAAACTACAAGATACAGTATTATACATTATTTTAC
>JABXKY010000071.1 GCA_013619005.1 Candidatus Bathyarchaeota archaeon
GAGTATATGCTGGACCTGCCAATGGACTTTGAGCCAGGAACTCGGTTCGAGTACACCAACGGCGTCAGCCATCTTCTCAGCTGCATAATAAAGGAGAAGACAGGGGTCTCGGCGGCGGAGTATGCGGAGGAACACCTATTTGCGCCACTGGGCATCACAGAGTACACTTGGGACGCAGACAACCGTGGAAGGAACTGGGGCTACAACAGGATCTATTTCACCCCCCACGATATGGCCAAGATCGGTTTCCTTTTCCTAAACAAAGGGGAGTGGGATGGGGAGCAGATAATATCAGAGGAATGGGTCAGTGAGGCCACCGCCCACAGGATAGACGCCAACATAGTGGACGGTTACGGTTACCAGTGGTGGGTCGGGGATGATTACTACCTTGCCGTGGGCCATATGGGACAGTTCATCTTCGTCTACCCTGAGCATGATTTGATCGTTGTTTTGACAAGTAGCTCACCCGAGACCTTTGATTATTCAATAAGGCTGCCTGAGAGATTCGTTATCCCGGCGATAGACTAGCCATCAAGCTCGGCGAAAATCTGCTCGATAATCATCTCCTCGCGTCGTTTCACGAGGATCTCGTGCCAGTACAGCTGGCTGCTGGCTGTCAGCAGGGCACCCATGGCGCTGACCTCGGTTATAAACATGCCCAGCTCCCTGAAACCCGTGCTGCCCATGGCGAAGTAGGGGTGGATATACTCGAATGTGGTCATGACCATCCCGAACGCGAATACAACGTTGAGCAGTATCAGACCCCCTGTGATGAACGAACCGTACTTGGTGTAGGGCCAGTCAGTCAAGGAAACGGTTATCAGAAACAGGGAGAGCGCCACGTAGAGTACGCCGAAGACACCCATCCTGTAAATCCTGATCCTGAGTACGTTCATCCCCAGAAACAGAAACTGGGTCCCGCAGTTCCATGCGCCCAGGAACCTGAAAGGCTCCTTGCTGTCCCTCCAGAGCCACACCCAGCTGAAGCACAGAGTGATAGGGATGACCCCGAAACTTGTCACCTTGAGGGCGATGTACGTGGGCATGTTGTCAAGACTCAGGTTGAACATGATGAACAGCGCGGACGCCAATCCAAATACCAGGATAGCCGCGAAGTTTCTGAGATAAATCCTGCGCACACTTTCAAAGAGACCTGACTAATAATAAGAAGTTGCTATGGGAGCTTTGAGGCCATCACGTTGGCGGCGATCTCAAGTGCCTTGGCCGAGTCAAGGAGGCTCATCGATGGGTTCCTTGACCCCACGGCGTTCTCGGGGAGCCTAGGGACGTGTATGAAGCCCCCCGGTATCCCCAGGTTCTTCTCGGCGATGTAGTCCATGAGGTGGTAGAATACGAGGTTGCATCCCTGAGTCCCTGCCGAGTTGCTAATGTGTGCGGGTATCCCTGCCTCCTTTATCGCCTTAACAATCTCCCTGATGGGCAGTGTTGACCAGTACGCCGTCGGTCCGTCGGGGTTCAGGGTCTGGTCTAGCCTCTCGTACCCAAAGTTGACCCTGCCCTCGGCGCTGCCAACATTTATAGCGATTCTCTCGACGGGGATGTCAGTGGCTATGCTTGAGACGCCTGTGCAGATTACTGCGGCTGGCTGATGTATGTCAACGAGCCCCCTGATGATAGTCCTGACCTCGGTATATTTCATGGGCAGCTCCTCCACGACCACCTCGTACCCGTTGTAAACCATTCCGTCAAGGAGCCTGATGGCTTCCATGCTGGGGTTCTTCTTCATGTCTAGAAACGGTTCGTAGCCCGTCAGCAGTATCTTGCCCTTCATAGTTATCATCGAAACTGGTGTCTGATGTTATTTAGAGTTTGAGACAATCGGGGAATCTTCAATAATGAGTGTCTAGGTGTTCCTTATGTCGTGATTGTTGAAGCGATTACAGGAATCATTGTAAGCAGTATCATTCAAGCCCCGATTCTTTGGATCTCTGGGAGGATACTGGTAGGAACTGATCAGGCAAAGTTCATGGACGCCGTCTGGATTACGGCTCTCGCGACTACTGCGAACATCGTCCTTGGTAGCTTAATTGGGAGTGAGGTGGGGGGGTTGGTTCAGCTTCTCATCTACCTGTTCCTTGTAAGCAAATACTATGAAACAGGATGGGTCAAGGCAGCTATGGTTGCCGTGCTGAACGTGGTCATAAGTGCGATCATAATGTGGGCTCTCTTGTTCCTCGGGATCACGTCCGTCCTCTTCTAGCCTTAATTAACTTCAAATCCTTGTCAGTGTAGTATTTTCAGATCAATATGGACCAGTTCAAGCTAGGCATGCATGTAGGCGAGATAAAGGCATGGTGCGAAGCAGCAAAAAACGAGGCAAAAGAGATGAGCCTCAGCGCCCCGTTTAAGTCTGAGGATTACGAGACCATCCTACCATACATGAAGGAGCACGCTGATAGGAACGAAATTAGCTTCTACCATGAGAAGGAGCTCATCATCACGGACCTGTTTTGGGACATGGACGTGTCTGGAATCTGGGTCTTTATCATCTATAAGAGTCTGGAGACCCTAGAAAAGTACCTCAAACTGAAAAGAGACAGAGTGAAACTACTGGAGTCTGGAAAATATGCGGGAGCGGCTAGGAGGGAAATCGCGGTTCGCTTTGGAAGGCTACTCGGGTACAGCGACCCGATGATAAATGAGAGATGGAGCTAGGATAGCAGCTTCTTCAGATATGCCACGAAGAGGTCGATCTCCTCCTCCGTGTTATAAAAGTGTGGGCTCACCCGTACTCCCCCGTAGCCAGCCTGGTATTTCATGGTGGGGCCTCTCACATGTTTGATGGGACGCCCTCTGAGCTGGGCGGTGGTTTTCCTATCAAGTTCATCACTGCCCGTGGTGTACATAGTCAAGGCGTGTCTGTGGGTGTTCAATGCGTCGGGTTCTGGGTCCCACGGGGTCTTCACCGTGCATCCGATCCCCTCTAGCTCCTCGCTGAGGTAGAGACCCAGTGTTATGTTCCGTCTCTCTATGTTCTCTTTTCCTAGCTCGTTTAGCCACTTGAGGGATGCGTGCCAAGCCCATATCTCGTCTGTCGCTGTTGTCCCTGGCTCGAAGCGCTGAGCTGTCGGGGGGAACGGGTAATCGTAGCTCTTCACACTATCGTGATCAACTACTCCAAATGGGAACTTGTCGAACCCTGTGATGCCTGGTCCCTTGTCCACATTGATGTAGCTCCAGAAGCTTGGAAGGAGTTCCTCACAGAGGCTCTGTTTCACGTAAAGGAACCCCGCCTCCGGTGGACCGCACTGCCACTTGTAGCTTCCAGTTACCATGAAATCGACATCATCGTCGTGGAGATCTACGACCTTGGAGCCTATCGTCTGGACCGCGTCGTCCAGAACATATGTGTTTTTCTCATGGGCGATTTCGCAGACCTGCTTGACGTCATACGTGAACCCGCTGCCGACGCTGGTCCTGTTGATGATAACGATCCTGGTATTCTCATCAATGGCCTTCTCCATGTCCTCTCGCATGATCCTGCCATTCTTGTGTTTGATGACCCTGAGTTCGACGCCGTGCCTTTTCAATGCGAGGAGCGTGTGACCGGTGCTGGGGTACGCTTGGTCGGTCATCACGACGTTGTCACCCTTTTTCCAAGGATCGTTATAGCCCAGTGTGTCCTTGATCATGTTTAGCCCCTGAACCACTCTGCTGATGATGCAAAGCTCATCAGGTGAAGCTCCTACTAGCTTGGCACCCTCCTCCCGAGCGAGGGGGTCCTTCTCGCTGAACCAGGCATGGTCCGTCCCGCCCAATGTGCTGCCAAACTTC
>JABXKY010000170.1 GCA_013619005.1 Candidatus Bathyarchaeota archaeon
TGGTGAAACTGGATATGTTGGTTCCGAGTCTTCTTGTTACTAATCGTACTTGGTCTGCAAGAAGTCTTGGGACTGGAATGAGTTTATTGTCATCAAGTAGTTCTTCCACCATCTATCGGCTCATCTCCAGTTTGATTATTCCTTGATTGATCTCTTTTTGCTTTATTTTGTATCCTAGGACAGAAAGAAGTTCTTCAACGAAGACGCTGTAGAGTTCAATGTATCCTGGTGTGAGTTTTTCTCCTATAAAGCTGAATGTGAGGTCACGATTGCTGTTTTCGAGTTTGTATTCGCTTGTCCCTAGAGTGAAAAGTTCTAGGGCCTCACGGAAGGCTTCTAGTGGTTCGTTGTGTTTTGCATCGTAGTATTTTCCATACCAGTGTCCCATCTCGCGCCAGATCTCTGTTAATTTTTCTCTGTTAGAGTCAAATGCTTCGTCTACGATCCTGTATAGTAGTTGTTCTATTGTGAACGTGAACCCTGTTTCCTGGGCCCTTTCTAGCATCCACCTCTCGTCTACGACCTGGCCAAGGCTCATGCCCAACTCTTCTACCCTGAGGGCCTGCTCTAGAATGTCGTTTACTGTCTGGTAGACGGTCATGTCTTTTCGTTTCGCGAGTTCGACGATTCGGTTAGCTATATCCTCCTGCGCCGCAAGCATCTTTCGCCTGCTCGGGCTTGACAATTAAGCTATCCCTCCCATCGTCGTCACATTGAACCGGTTTACAATTGATCTATTTGAACAGTCTATATAGGTTATGATTGTTTAAATCTATATTTTGGAACAAATGTTCAAAATCGTAGAACAGGGGAACCAGTTATTAGCCTATTGCGCGCGCAATAATCACCATGGGTTTTTCTTCATCTTCAGAAGCCAAGCCACATAATTTGTCCCGTAATGGATTGGAATGGTGATCACCATTATGGTTAACGCAGAGGCCAGATCGGTGGATTGGAATGGGTAACTCAGAATCACAGCCATAATTATGAAATCAAGCTGATCGATTATGGGCATGCTAGAGCCAGGTGAATAGTCCCGCCTCCGCTTGTAGAAGCTGCTGATGAGGTCACCCAGTATTGCCCCCACCGCCTGCGCGAAGCCGCCGACAAGGTTCCCCTGCAGGAGTCCAATAAGGGTCCCTGCGAGAATTCCAGTGATAGATCCCCGTATCGTTTTATTGGCTCCGAGAATGGGTTTACCGTCTGACCATAGCTTGCCACCGTCTACGGGTGGGCCTCCTCCCAGAACCACCGGAGTGCTGTTAGCGATGTACGAGGGAAGGAACAGGATTATGGTGTCGATGATTTTCCTGATCAATCATCTGCCTCCGCTATCCCTGACTCGTTAATGGTGAGAATAATAGGACTTCGGATACCAGGCGGCTTCTCAAGTGTGGCCTGCCTGTAGCCCGTGGATGTTTTCTCAAGTTTGAGGATGGTGCTGCTCCAGTAACGTAAAAGCCTGGGCGCCACAGGTTCAATCTGTGATGTGTCCATTACGCTCCGGACCTGACCCGTGAGTAACATTGTAGCACCAGTGGTTTTCGCTATCTCCAAGAGGTGTCCAACCTGACGGTTAAGCTCTTTGTTGGCCTGGAACGTTTTCTCGGTGTCCTCTGTCTCTCCCCTATACAGGCCCGTGATGCTGTCGATTATGACGATGTCCTCGGGCTCCAGTTCAGGCAGGTATTCTAGGGACATGGACTGGAGGTCAAAGCTCTCAGGCGTGTACAGGTGAAGCCTCCTGAGCAGGTCATCCCTGTCGCCCATGATTTGCTGTAGCCGCCCCACGTTGAGCTTGTTGTCGACATCCATGTAGACCGCTTTGGCTGCCCTGTTGGACTTTAGGTGGTGAAGAGTGGTGGTTAGGGTGAGAGTTGTCTTACCTGAGGTGGGTTCCCCGTAAACAAGGTTGATGGACGCCGAGTAGAACCCGCCGCCCAAGAGCCGGTCCAGTGGAGGGATGCCTGTTGACGTCCTTGTGCTCATTTCCTCGTCACCACCGTGTTACTCAGCACCAACTCTCTGCCTTCCATGATCCCCTCTATGATATCGGGCCGAACGTTGGTGGTTGCCCCCACCCCTGTTACACAGGCCGCGCCTGTCGCCTGCCCTGCGAGTAGCAAATCTACGAGGAGGTCTGGGTCATGGATCTGGTCAAGCCCCACACCTTTTCCCATGATGGTGTTGATTATCCCCGCGCATAGAGCATCGCCAGTACCTGTTGCGTCCTCGTGAGTAACAGCGAAGGCGGGCATGAAGACCCGAAGATCATCAATTCCCGCTGTCACACCATTCCCACCATCGGATATTAGGGCCAGCTTAATGCCCTTCTCAATCAGGTAATCTATCATGGCTTCTGGATCAGAAAGTCCTGTCAGCGCGGTGCCTTCCTGTATGTTGCAGTGGAAGATTTCGAGATGGGGGTAGGCTTCCTCGAGGTAATCCCATCCGTTGGTTGGCATGATCACGTCGATGAAAGTCAGGGCCCCCCTCTGGTGTGCCCTCGCTAGCACATTGGCCAAATTGTTCTCAATATCGGGCAAACCCCCGAGCGTGCCCTGATAGAAGACCCTGGGCGAGACCAGTTCAATTGCATCCAGTAGGAAACTAGCAGTGAGCATGGAGTTAGCTGTAAGCTCTGCGATGAAACGCCTGTCTTCTCCCTTCACCAGCAGGGCGACGTTCTTCGCGGTGGTGGATTCCTGACGCTCGGCGTGAACCTTGACCCCCCTTGATACCAGTTGATCCACCATGAAGCCTCCCATCATGTCGTTCCCTATGCTGCCGACGGCGTGAACAGATCTCAACCCGAGCTGGGCGAGGTCTATTGCCACGTTCGCGCTGTGTCCACCTGGGCTGAGTTTGATGCCCTTGGGGGCGTATGTTAGGCTGCCAGGCGGGCCAATGTGGGGCAGGTCTGGGATCATGATATCGGCCACGAAGCTGCCGCTGCACAGTACGCTCATCGGTATCACAATGGGCTCTCGGTTTATGATTATTATCATGTTCAGGCGTTACAGCCCAGTGGTGGGCTATGATAAGGGAGCACTGGTGACAGCTAAGCGTTTCAAGAGACCCTTGGAGACCGTGAAATACACATGTTCATGGGCACAACGGATCTGCGAGTAGAAAGGGTCCCCATTGGCGTGTACACCATGAAAATATTTGTAAGACCTACCGGGACCTCGGCTTAGCTAAGGAGACCCTGCCCCGTTTCAGGGACGAGGTATTATCTCAGCTTGAACCGCGGACGTGTTTTCCACAAGTGGTGCAGTACTCGGAGTCGCTGGGGTTCTTTGCGCCACACTTGGGACAGAAAACGGGTCCTTTACGGATCTGTATCTCCTTGACCTTCCCCACCTCGCTCTCTAGCTCTATCTTTACCTGCTGGAGACCTTTCTTAGCCGCCTCGAAGGCTTCCTCCATGAGCTTCTGAGCGTTCTGGAGGGCTAGTTCCACGTCCTGTTCCCATTCAGGGCGTCTATCGACGGGGGTTTTTACGTTCTCTGTTTCCCCCTTTTCGGTTCTGAATCCGCAGTGTGGGCAAAAGTTTGAGTCCTCTGCGAGTTCCGTTTCGCATGATCTGCATTCTGACATGTTTCGTTATTACGCTAGCGATATTAAGAATGTTTTGGTTTCAAGAGAGGGTAATGATGACCTCTATGAGAGGCTGGCTTTGAAACGCCTACTATTTGGTAAGGGCTTAGACCAGATAGCCCAAGTCCCTGAGGTAACGTCTAACGGCCGATTTGACAAAGTCAGGGATGCTGGTATATCCGTGGTTTCC
>JABXKY010000028.1 GCA_013619005.1 Candidatus Bathyarchaeota archaeon
GTCAAGGCCTGCGGCGTATGCAGGTTCTGCAGGGAGGGCAGGAGCAACCTCTGCGAGGAATCCACCCTGTTCGGTATACACACGGCGGGAGGCTTCGCAGAGTACGTCACCGTCCCATACAAGCTACTACACAGGGTACCTAAGAACATGAGCTACAAGGACGCTGCCCTCGTCGAGCCCCTCAGCAACGCCCTCCACTTTGTCAGGGACATAACGCCCTTCAGGATAAATGACTTCGTGGTGGTCCAGGGCTGCGGCCCCATCGGCCTCTACAGCGCCCAACTGTTCAAGTTGGGAGGAGCAGAGGTCATCATCACCGGACTCAGCGCGGACAAGACCCGTTTCGAGATAGCGGAGAAGTTGGGAATCGAGACAGTTAACATCCAGGCGCATGACTTGGAGGAGATCGTGATGGATAGGACCAAGGGAGTGGGGGCGGATATCGCGTTCGTGGCGGTGGGAGCCCCCCCAGCGGTTAAGCAGGCAACCCGCATAGTCAGGAAGAGGGGAAGGGTGACTGTCGTCGGTATATTCGGCGAGGAAGTCCCCATCGACATGACTTGGCTTGTGAGGCGTGAGCTGGAGATTAAGGGGGCATACGACGCGAAGCCCGTGAACTTCCCACAGAGCATCGACCTCATCTCAAGGGGCTTAGTGGACGTGAACAGCGTCCTGACCCACAGGTTTAAGCTTGAAGACGCCGAAGAGGCGTTCAAGGTAGCGTTGAACATGACCGGAGGCAAAATACAATTCCATCCAAACTAACCGAGAACTGGGTCAGCTTCGTCAAGAGGCTTCCAAGCCTATATTTCGGGCTCTTCCTCTTCGCCCTGGGTTCGGTGATGATACTCTACGCGGATCTTGGCATGAGCGCATGGGGCGTCTTCCAGGTGGGGCTGATGAACGTGATCGGACTCAGCTTTGGTCAGGCATCCCAGGTAGTTGGGCTGGGAGTGCTCATCTTTGGGTGGTTCTTGGGCTTCCCACCGGGGTTCGGAACGGTTAGCAACATGTTCTTCATCGGATACTTCATCGACGTCATCATAGGGTTGGGAATCGTGCCCAAGTTCAACAACATCGTACTGCAACTGGTGCTCCTAGTCGCAGGCATGACCATGATAGGCGTGGCCTCGTACTTCTACCTGAGCCCCAAGCTTGGGGCAGGACCAAGGGACGGCTTAATGATAGGACTCGTCCAGAGGCTGGACAGGGAGGTCTCGGTGGTCAGGGCGGGAATCGAGATAACGGTACTCGTTCTGGGAATCGCCATGGGTGGACCCATTGGGATAGGAACCGTGATCACGGCCTTCAGCATCGGGTACTTCGTACAGATGGCGTTCAAGCTGGGGAAGTACGACAGGAACGCCAGACACATGAATCTCTACGAGCTGGCGAGGTACCTGGGCGGTAAGTAGTTAAACATAATATCCCAGTCTGCCCATCTCTTTCTGATTAAATTGCCCAAGATTGAAGGCTTGAAATGGGAGATAAGGGACACCACCGAGGAGGACATCCCCGTCATAATGGATCTGTGTTACCAGCTCAGCGTATACGAGAAACTTGAGTTCAAGGGAACCGAGGAGTTGTACAGAAAATACGGTTTCAGCGAGGACAAGATATACGACTGCATGCTGGTCGAGAACAAGGGAGACATTGGCCCTGAGTACCTTGCGGTCGCGTTGTTCTACTACACGTTCAGCACATTCGAGGCAAAGCCCACCCTGTGGCTTGAGGACATATTTGTTCCAGAGGAGTACCGAGGAAACGGGATTGGGACAGCCCTACTGAAGAAGCTATGCCAGATAGCCGTCGAGAAGGACTGCGGGAGGGTTGAGTGGACAGTGATCGACTGGAACGAGCCCAGCAGGCAGTTCTACTTCAGCCTGGGCGCCAAGGCGATGGATGAGTGGACCACGTTCAGGATGATGCCCGAGGCATTCAAGAAGCTTGCCGAGAGCTAGCACTCCACATTATCAAGGAACCGTAGGATGTGCCCTACGGCTTCATCCGTTTTCTGCTTCAGGAATCCGTGGCCGCACCCAGGAATCGTCACTAGCTCTGATCCAGGTATCTGAGACGCAATCTTTTCGCTGTTCTCCCGAGGGACGAGAACATCATCGTCTCCTGTCAAGATCAGTACCGGAACTTTCAGGTTCGGCAGGTGTGGGTAAGAGTTCAATGTGGAGATGGCGTGGCTCTGGTTCATCAACGCAAAACTCGGGGTAGGGTAATCCGAGTAAGTCTCATCCTTAACAAGCTCCTCGAGATGCTCCTCAACATACTCCTTGGAGTATAGCAGGTACAGGAGTTTGATGGTGATATCCCTAACGGTCATCTCGGGCAACGGGTTGGCTATCAATGCGAGGTCCATCTGTACCTTGGGGTCTGAAGAGACGGAGTTCTCCCTTCCAGCGGAAGCCCCGCAAATGACTAGACTCAGCACCGTCTCGGGGTAGTTGATCCCGAAGGTCTGCGTGATGGCTCCACCCATGCTGAACCCCATGACATGAGCCTTCGTTATGCCCAGTGAGTCGAGCACGCCTTTGGTATCCGCCGCCATCATGTCCATGGTGTAGGGGGTGTCGGGCTTGTCTGACCTTCCGGTCCCCCTGTTGTCCATCATAATTACCCTGTGCTTCTCGGCAAGGAGATCAATCATCTTATCGCTCCAGCTGTCAAGGTTCCCTCCCCAGCCGTTGATTAACATTAAAGGCGTCCCCTCTCCCCTCGTCTCGTAGTAGATATCAATCCCGTTTGCTTTGATTACAGGCATACAGCACCTACTTTCACAGATACTCAAGGACTTTTCCATATTCACATGAGTCCCTTAAGCACAGGTTGATGGGTTCGCCTTATAACCGGTGATTCAGAGCGAGTGTTGATGAGAGAAGAAAGCCTCTACTCTTGGGTCAGAAAGAACAGGAAGAACGACCTGGGAGTTAGGAACGACGAGGTAAAGATCGGGAAGGTTCTAGTCCCGGCGAAGAAACCGAGGAAGGCAAATCAGTAGCTAGCTGTGAAAGGGAGATGAATTATTCTCCCCTCTAATCGCTCAAGGCTAATCAAGAATTACTCAAAGTCCATCTTGACCTCTGCCCGTTTCGCTATCTGGGCAGCCATCTTGATGGCTATCCTACCTGCCATCGTAATGAGGTATCTTCCTCGTCTTTTCTCTTGGTGGATCAAACCGACCTGTTCAAGCACGTCAAGGTGACTGCTCAAGGTACTGGGGCTGATTTCCTTGAGGGGCTCCTGGAGGTCGCTGCTATACATGCCACCCCAGCTCAGCTCTCGAAGGATCGTGATCCTGTGCTCGTTTCCCATGGCGCTCATTATGGCGGCGGTATGTTTCACGTTCCTGTCACTCATCATAGTGGGCCTTTCGCGTTTCCCCCTCCTGTCGAGGAAGACGGTCTGCTCTAGCTCCGAGTTCACGTTTTCCATGATATCGTTTACGAACTCCCCGATGTATTCACCGAGTTTCTCTCCGAATGGTTCAGCTGGTCGCCATGCCCTGCCGTACATCTCCCCGTATAACCTGCCGTACTTGGAATTACGCTCGCCTCGGTTCTCTTCCTCATCGAAATCAAATGGGGATTCCTCGGTGGGTATCTCCTCCGATTCGGGTTCCTCCTCTTGGGGTTCCTCAACATTCGGTTCTACTGGTTCTTCTTCCAGTTGTTCGGCTATTCGTGCTAGCTGCTCCCTGAGTTGTCTCACTTCGTCCCTTAGCTTATCTTGATCTGACACTCCGTTCTCCACATCCTATCGAATACTATTCGATTA
>JABXKY010000353.1 GCA_013619005.1 Candidatus Bathyarchaeota archaeon
ATGTAGCAGGGGTTTCCCTTCCCCTCCCAAGTCACGACCATGCAGCCTTTCTCCATGAGCTCGTTCCTAGCCTTGTCCAGGTCCGCCACTATAAACTCGGTTATCGGTCCAAGGCTCTTTCCCTCGGTGATGAAGAGATTTACCTCCCCCGTGTCAAACCGCGCCCAGTCCTTACCCATCTCAGCTATCCTTAACCCTAACACCTCATGGTAGAACTGCACCGCCTCCTCAAGGTTCGGGGTCTCAAGGTTGATGTTCTTGCTCAAACGATAACTCATACTACCCAAAAATTAGGTTCGACGAGTACTAAAAGATACTTCGCATAGGTTACCGGGCGAACTGGGGCGCCTTGTCCTCTTCCTTGGGCTCCTCGATCAGGAGCATTATCATGGTAGTGGAGAGTAGTCCCAGGATAGCGTTGATAAAGAACGGGATACCGTAGCCCGGAACCGCCACACCCAACACGTTGAACGTTGTCGCCCTGTAGGTATCATAAATCCATGTACCGAGAATAGGTCCTATTACGCTTCCTGCCGTAAAGGCGGTCCCGAACAAGCCGAACATCCTACCCCTAACCTCGGGTGGGACAAGATCGGCCCTAAGAGCCCTGAAAGCAGGCATGCTGATATTGAATCCCAGGCTCCTGAAGGTGACAACTATTCCAGCCATGGTAGTAGAACCTGTGAACGGCAGCAAGGCTCCTGCTATCCTGCTGCTGTAGTTACCGATGGCGATGAGAGGCTTTCTACCGACTTTATCACTGTACTTCCCCGCAACGTAACTGGCAAATAAACCGATGAACCCGCTTATGCTTATGATAGTGCCAATACCTACCGGGGTCATGCCGAACCTGTCTGTGTAGAAAAGCACCATTATAGGTATGATGAAACCGACCCCCACTCCTGCGACGAAGCTGTTGACCAACAGCACCTTCAGCGGTCGGGTAAACTCGATCTTGACTCCTTTTCCGTTCATTCCCTCACGGACGGGTCCTCCCCTCCTCTCAGGCTCCTCGATCATGAAATAGACAACAACGAGGGCAACCGCTGCGAAGACCGAATCAACAAAATATGGGACCCGGTAGCTGAATAACTCAGTTGCGCCCCTGCTATATACAAACCATTGTATCGCCCCTCCGACCATGGGCCCGATGTTCCTGCCCACCATGCTCATGGACATAATGAACCCTGATGCCTCTCCCCTCTGCTGAGGCGTGACCATGTCAATTAGAAGGGTCTCGCTGGCAAGCATTGCCGCGCTTGAGACCGCCCCGTTGAATAACCGTATCACGAGGAGCCACTCCCAGCTGGGCACCAATCCGGTGAGGGTTCCAAGTATAACATCACCGAATATACCTGCCAATAATATTTTCTTTCTGCCGTACTGGTCTGTGAGGCTTCCCATCTTGGGGGCAAGAACGGCGAAGGCGATCATGAAACTGCTCGTGAACAGTCCGATGCTGGCCACTGAAGCCCCTAGACTTACCACATAGTTGGGGAAGAAGCTGATGGGAAGCGTTATTGCCAAGGACTCGATGAGCTGAACCGCCCCGAGTATCATCAGTGGCCTGCTTAGGGTCTGCTTTGCCATTATAAACCATCATCATCACTTAGCAGCTAATATAAACAAACCGAAAAATCCTAACCGTTTATATCATGGCGGAGCGTGAAAGGGCTGATATGATCGGGGTACATTTGATTGTAGACGGGGAGACCGATGGTCCTGTATCGGCAAAGATCGTCGAGAAAATTCTCAAGGACCTGCCTGCAAAGATTGATATGAGCATCCTTGATGGACCACATGTAGTACAAGGCGTCCCAGAAAACCCGGGTGTAACGGGCATTGAGGTAATCGACAAGAGTCACATCGCCATCCACACCTTCGATGAGAACAACACCATCAGCATCGACGTTTTCAGTTGCAAGCCCTTTAACGCCAAAAAGGCCGTTGAATACCTTAAAGAACATATTAAATTCGTGGAACTTACTACAAGGACCATTACAAGAGAGATTATCAGATAACAGCCATATTTTATGCTTTTTTTAAAAAACGAGTCAGTAAAACCTATATTGTAATATATAAAGTTAAGAATTGTTTCTAAAATACATAATGATGTTTTATTACTCAGTTTTTCTTTTTTACATCCCTTATTACCTACATTATACATGTGACGGGGGTTGGGAATCCACCACTTGCGTCCGAGACCGCGAAATAAACGCCTACGACCAAATTTCATTAAGTTTTAAAACCTCTAACTCGTAATGGCGAGGAAATATAGAAGATTGCTAGGTATAGCTTAAATTCTGCTTTCTTTTAATGAGGCTGAAGAGCTATGGATGGGGGATTAGGGCAGTTTGACTCCATTTATAATATCCTCCTCCTAGTCGTTGTCATCACCCTCATAGCCAGACAGATCAATTTTCCATCCACCATAGCCTTTATCTTCGCGGGATTATTGGCTGCATCAGTGCCCAGGATTTCCCTCCCCGATCTATCCCCTGAGATATTCCTGAGTATCCTGCTGCCCCCAATACTTTTCACAGAGACTCTTACCATGGATGTCGACGGCCTCATCGACGATAGCGACACTATTCTTACCTATGCCGTAGCAGGCACTGCGCTCATGGTCACTGCGATCAGCATCTACACACATCTTGTGTTCAACCTTAACTGGATGGAGGCCTTTATACTCGGAAGCATCATCGCACCAACCGACCCCGTTAGCATCATCACAACTTTCAAACGCCTCGGGGTCATCAAGCGTTTCCAGCTAATAGTGGCAGGGGAGAGCCTATTCAACGACGGCTTTGCTGTTGTCATATACAGTATACTCCTAGTGGTCGTCGAGGCTGGAACAATTTCAGCTGGCGAGGTCCTGACTCTAACCATCATCAAGTTATTTGGTGGGGCCATCCTCGGATACGTCGCGGGGTACATAGTTCACCTAATCTTCTGCTGGACCGAGGACCTATACGTCGAGACCCTGCTCACATTCATCCTTACTTTCGGAGTATTTAGGCTGGCCGAGGCGTTCCATTCTAGCGGAGTCATCACCGTTGTAATCGCAGGTCTGATACTCAACTACAGGTGCAGGAACCATGGCGGGGTAAGCGAGAAGGGTGAGGAGACCATGGAGGTCATGTGGGAGTTCGTCGGCTTCATAGCCAGTAGCTTTGCGTTCATCTTTATCGGTGTGAGCCTTGACGCAGGGCTTCTGACGACTTACGCTCTCCCAATTATCGCCCTGAGTATAGTGAGCATGATCTTCAGGTTCCTCATGATCGAGGGCATAGCCAGATTCCTTGAGAGATATCAGGGCAAAAGGATACCATGGAACTGGAGGGTGGGCATGACATGGAGCGGGCTCAGGGGCGCTGTGTCCGTGGTTCTTGTACTCGGTATCACAGGGATCAACTTTGCCAATGAGCAACTATTATTGGCATTGACTTACGGGATTGTGTTGGGCACAAACGTCATCCAGGGATTGACCATGCCTTGGGTAATCAACAGGTTCAGGCTCTATAGCTCCACAAGGGCGCCAAGGCAACTCGAGGGGGAAGAGGAAGATGAGGCTTTACAAACTCTTGTCGATTAAAGGCTATAATCCGCCTTAACCCTCCGATTCTTGGTTGCCGTGTCAATAACTGAACGACCGCACATGCTCTTCAGGGATCTACCCTCCATGGTCACATCGCCGATCTCTACGTCGGCAAGTACTACGGTCTTTAACTTTTTTTGGGTTTAATTTTTTATAGTTATATTCAGATTAGTCGTAT
>JABXKY010000102.1 GCA_013619005.1 Candidatus Bathyarchaeota archaeon
TAAAGTCGTGGCCGTTACAGCAGTGCGGCCGGAGGAAGCTAAGGGTGTCAACAGCAGAGCTCAGCTTAGCGAGGCGAGCAAGATTATGCAGCGCAGGATACAGAAAGAGCTGATGGACAATGGTGTGACAATAGTTGACCCTGATAATACGTGGATTGATATAAGGGCGCAAATTGGGCAGGACACGGTGATTGAGCCGTTCACATATATTCACGGCGAGGTTAAAATTGGCCGGGGCTGCCGAATTGGGCCATTTGCTTATTTGAGGCATGGGACGGTTTTGGAAGACGATGTTGTTTTAGGGGTTTTTACGTGGAAAGGGCCTGGAAAAAGGGTTTGTGGGGTGACCCTCCTCCCCCCTAGTAGACGCTTTTCAGGAACCCTCGGATGAGTTCCTCGAACTTCTCGGGCACGTCCTGGGGGATCATGTGTCCCGTGCCCTCAACGTCGATGATCTCGATGCCCTGCATCTTCTCGATGCGCTCCCGAGTCTTCGGCGTTACAAGGTCACTGGTGACGCCCTTCTGTAGCTGGACCGGGCACTTGACGCGCTCAAGGTACGGCCACAGGTCTGTGGCAAGTCCTCCCCTGACCCTGTCCCCCCTGGGCTTCATGTAGTACTTCCCGTCCCTCTGCTTGAACGCGTGCTCAAGCCTGTTCTCGACGTAGTACTCGGTGAACCCAGGGTACCTGTCCGCCAGCCACTTCTTCGCCTCGACCCGTGACTCGAAGTATTCCGGTGGTGTGGGTCTACTTGTTCTTCCAGTTAACTCGAACGGCGCGATGTCCACAAGCACCAGCCCCTTGAACTCGTCGGGGTAATCGGCTGCCAGCACCATGCCCATCATGCCGCCCACACTGTGTCCGATGAGGACGCTAGGCTCGAAGCCAAGTTGCTTGTAGCACTCCCTCATGACCTCGGCGTGGTCGGGTAGGCTTATTGACCCCCTAGGCGGGTCGCTGTCCCCGTGGTCAAGGATGGTGAGGCTCAGTACCTGGTACTGGTCCTTGATGCTCTCGGCCAGCTTGTCCATGCTGTGGCCGTCCATGCCCATGCTGTGGATGAGGAGAACCCTGGGGCCCTCTGAGCCCCACATGCAGTGGTGAACCTTGTATCCTTTACTTTCTAAGAATCCTTCCTTCATGACAATCAGAAAATGAATGGATGGGAGTGAATAACAGGTTTGCGCTGTGGGTGGGATTCGAACCCACGAAATCCGGGATGGATCTACGCGGTCATAAGCCGTGCACAATCGACCACTCTGTCACCACAGCTATTTTTAAACTGTTGGTTATTTACAAAAGTTAAGTGTAACAAAAAAACGGCGAGTACCGCTACCATCCCGGATATACTCGGCTCACCGTTGGGTATTACCCGATTTATTGACTTTTATCTTGATTATTAAAGATATGTCAGAAAGTCTGTTCCTGTTCGGTGACAGGGATTGGTCCTAGTTTATTATGACGTTGGACACTCCGAATCCTTCGAGAATATCCTTGAGGTGCTCGACATCGTCCTTTTCAGGGGTGTCCATTCCCTTTAGCCTGTAGTCCTGCCCGGTGTGCTCGTACTTGGACTCTGCCAGCTTGTGGTACCTGAGAATATCAACCCGCTCCAGGTGCTTGATCCTGGATAGGAGTTCCCCGATCTTACGGAAGTTGTCCTCGCCGTCGTTGAGCCCCGGTATCGTGGGTATCCTGACCCAGATAGGTTTCCCCTTGGTATCGATCTTTTTCAGGTTCTTGATGATGAGTTCATTTGACACACCTGTAAATTCCTTGTGCCTCTCCGAGTCCATCTGCTTGATATCATAAAGCACGAGGTCAACGTGCTCCATTACATCCTCGATTACGTCCCACGAGGCGTACCCCGAGGTGTCCAGAGCGGTGTGGATTCCATTTTCCTTTGCCCTCCTGAACACCTCCCCGGTGAACCCGGGCTGCATCAATGGCTCCCCTCCGGATATGGTTAGCCCGCCCTTGGAGTTCTCGTAGAAGACCTTGTCCTTCATGACCTCATCCATGACCTCCTCGACGGTTGCCTCCCTGCCTGCAAGCTCAAGGGCACCCGCGTAGCACTCAGCTACACATGTACCGCATGCCACGCACTTATCCCAGTCAACCTCGTGTTTCCCGTTGACGGTGATATGCGCCCCGTGCTCGCATACCTTCATGCAGTAACCGCAGCCGATGCACCTTGAAGGCGTGTACAGCAACTGTGGCGTTGATGTCAGTGACTCCGGGTTGTGGCACCACATGCACCTCAAGGGGCATCCCTTGACGAAGACAGTCGTTCTTATGCCAGGGCCGTCGTGCACCGCGAAGTGCTTAATGTCGAATATCAGTCCCGTCGTCATACTAGTCACCGTTGATTACCCTGTCAACAACGTATTGTCGGAGCTCAGGTGAAAGGCTTGCGAAGTAGGCGCTGAAACCAGTCACCCTGACTATGAGGTCCGGGTGATCCTCCGGGTTCCTGTTCGCCTCCTCCAGCAGCTCCCTGTTCAACACGTTGATGTTAACCATCGTGCCCCCCATCTCGAAGTGGCTCCTGATGAGCGCCTCCACCTTCTCGATGGACTCCAGGTTATCACCCATGCTGGGGTCAATATCTATCTGAAGCGGCGCAGTGTTCCCGAAGCCGGGCTGGACAGCCGCAACCGCCGTCACCATCTGTGTAGGAGACCCTCCCCTTCCCTCGTTGAACCCAGGCGAGGGGTTCGGGCCATGTGATAGTGGCTCACCGGCACGCCTGCCATCAGGTGTAGCCCCAAGCCGTTTCCCATACGGGACCACCTTGGCCCATGAGAACAACCCGGGGACCAAATGGTATCCGTCTGGGGTGGGTTTTCCCTTGACAAGCCTCGTGAACTCTTCCGTGATCCTTGCTGCCCATTCGTCGGCGTCAGAACCACCAGACCCAAAACGCTGTATGTTCCTCATCATGAGCCTGGCCCTCTCCCCGTCAGCCCCTACCCAGTCATCCCTGAGGTGACCCGCCAACTCATTCCAGCTGAGCCTCTTATCCTCCTCGATCCTCTGCCTGATAGCCGCAAACGAGTCAGCAACATTGGCTAGTGATGCCCCGTCAATTCCAGTGTGATAGAACTCGACCCCCCCGTTGGATGCGTCAAGCCCCTTTTCAAGGGGCCCGTAGCAGAAAAAGTCCAGGAAGAGCTCCGGGAAGACCTTGTACATGTGCCTGTAATGGATGTCGATGCCCTCCGCCGTGACCCCGATGGCCCTCTCCAAGTTCTCCCTAAACATGGCCCAGAGAGTGTCAACCGATCTTTCCCCATTGCCTTCAATCATCATCCAGAACGTGGTGTCGAATAACTTGGCGAAATCGATCTTGATGATGTCCATGAGGCTGTACTCCCTGCCCGGTATGGCTAGCCAATGGCACCCCGAGTAAACCCTTGTCCGGGAGTCCTCAATGGAATAACCGTTCTTCACCCAGCCCTCAATAACAGGCTCGTCGCCGATGAACTTGGGGAAACCCATCCTATCCTCCAGTAGGATCTCAACGCCACGCCTCAGCAAACCGGGGTCGATGCTGGGCCCAACCCTTACCCCTATGTTAGCGGGTGTCTTGAGCCTGTGAACCGCCTCCAGCACGTGGTACGAGACTGGGCTCGTCAGGTCGTTTCCCTCCCTGTCAGGTCCTCCCAGCTGGATGTAAGCGGTCTCGCTCAGTAGAAGGCATGCGATGTGGAAGACCGCCTCGTCATCAGTGAGGACCCCCGCCTCCACGTCCCTGTCGTAGAA
>JABXKY010000025.1 GCA_013619005.1 Candidatus Bathyarchaeota archaeon
TTCTTCCTATTTGACGCCTGCTCTTCTTTATTTCATTCAGTTTTTATATGACCATATGGAATGTTTTTCCATCATGTTGGTGGATGACAAGGATCGCCAGATCCTCAGGCTGCTTCAGGAGGATATGACAAAATCGTACAAGGCCATCGCGGGTGAGCTTGGAATACCCGTCACGACGGTCTACAACAGGGTCAAGAAGATGGAGGAGAACAAGATCATCCTCGGGTACAAGCCCATACTGGACCCAGTCAAGCTTGGATTATCCACAACCAGCTTCCTGCTCATCACTATGAGGTTCAAGGACCCCAAGAATAACCCCCTGAACATCAACGCCATCGCCACGGAGATAGCCGCCTACGAGAACGTTCAGGAGGTTCATATCGTTGCGGGCGACTGGGATATACTGGTCAAGTTGAAGACCAACAACGTTCAGGAGATAGGTGACTTCATCAACAAGAAGCTCAGGTACATCGAGGGCGTAGAGAAATGCTTGAGCAGCATCTCCTTCAGCACCCAGAAGGAGACTCTTGACATTCCCCTCTAGGGCTTGCCGGCTTTTACGCTCCACATCTGGGGCAGTGGGTCCTCGGGTATCCTGTACTCGCCGTCCTCCCCCTTTACAGACATCGGCACGTACTGCCATGGGAGTTGCTTGTACTCGCCGATTTCCTGTATCACCAGCCCCGCGTTGATGAGGCTGTTTATGATATCGCTGACGGTGTGCTGCCACTCATAGCTCTTCTTGTTGGAAACCTTAGCCTCTTGGTTGGCGTATGTCCCGTCATCCTCCCATGACAATGGCTCTCTTGTGTGCCAGTAGCTGTATTTGACCTTGAGGTCCTTAGCCTCGTCGTCCAAGATCCACATGATGGGGTGTGACTCCACCAGCAGGAAGGTTCCACCTGATTTCAGATAGTGGGCTATTATCCTGCCCCACTCCTCTATGTCTTGGAGCCAGCAGAGAACTCCAATACTCGTGAAAACGACGTCAAACTCGCCCTCAAGGTTGTTCTTTAGGTCGTAGACATTGCTGCAGACGAACCGGGTGTCGGTGCCTGCCTTCTTAGCCAGCTCACGGGCCAGCTCAATGGCCGTGTCGCTGAAGTCAACCCCTGTGGCTTTTGCTCCCAGACGAGACCAGCTGATGGTGTCCACTCCGAAGTGGCACTGGAGGTGGAGCAGACTCTTTCCTGATACATCGCCAAGGATGTCCAGTTCAGCCTTGTGCAGACTGTTCTTACCGGCGAGGAATCCCTCGATATCATACTCCTCAGAATCGGCGTGTATTCCCACCAACTCGTTCCAACGCTTCTTGTTGGTCTCGTAATAATCGCTCATTTTAATCCCCATTGAATCCTCCGACTCAGAGAAAAAGGATACTCTCCGAATACCATTTAATGTCTGAGCGCCTCCTATTCACTGATAACTTTGATTGACTTCAAGCAGGTCGAGGAGAACCTGAACAGCAGCATCATCAGCGATGTTCTTGACGGCATGGGCGTCAGGGGACAGGCCATGGGCATTGACATTAGGCCAGTGCACGACGACATGGTGCTTATCGGCATCGCAGCAACCATGCTTATGGCGGACCAGTACGACTACGAGAAGGACACCTTCAGCCTCCAGTTTCAGGCAATCGACAGCCTCAAGGAGGGCGAGGTCATGATGGTGGCCGCCAAGGGCACAGAGAGGGCAGCCCTCTGGGGAGAGCTTTTGAGTACCGGGGCTAGGTACAGGGGGGCGAGAGGAGTGGTCATAGACGGCATGGCTCGCGACATCAAGCTCATCAGGGAGATGGGGTTCCCGGTATTTGCAAAGGGCGTAAACCCCATCAGCAGCAAGGGCAGGGTCATCGCTGTGGACCATGCGTGTCCTGTAGAGATCAGTGGGGTTATGGTTCACCCGGGGGACCTCGTAGTGGCCGACATTGATGGGGTCGTAGTGGTGCCCAAGGACCTCATCGAGGATGTGATCGAGAAAGCGTTGGAGGTCGCGGCCAGTGAGACTCTGACCCGTGACGAGCTCAGGAAAGGCATGGGGCTCTACGACGTCTTCAAGAAATACGGGACTATCTAGTTCCTACCAGAACTTTTTGGTCCTCGGGAGCGCCACCAGCTCCCTGAACTCCAGTCCGTTTATCTTATCGAAGAAGTTGAACGACCCACTTGCCCTCAGGACCCATGCCGTGTCAGCTTTGTTTCCCATTCCCGCGATTGCCATGACCTCAACCCCCTCGGGGATGACTCCGCTATCGGTGGCCATCATGACTATATCCGCAACCACGTTGGTTCCCTGACTGAACCTCCTGAGCACCTCCCTGATCATGGTGTTTGGGGTAACGTAACCCTGCTTGATCTTGGCAAGACTCTCTGGGACCCCCATCAACGCATGGGTCGATGTTAACACTTCTGCCCCAAGTTCCCTGATCTTGGCCATATGCCCGGGGTTTGGCTGGGTCGTGCTGGTAGCGAAAAGGGTCACCACAATCACCTTTATCCCTGAGCCCTTGAACGCTTTTGCGACCTTCACTCCCGTGCTTCCTGTGCTTGATGCGACTACGATGTACTTCAACTCAAGCTCCAACGCGCGTTTCCTTGCTGCCTCTATGGTTGCCTCTGTGTTGTCCCTGTTTGGGTTCAGGTATAATGTGTCCCGAGATTCCATACCGAGGGGTTCCCACCGACCTATTTCATCCTTACCACCGTTAACCAGTTAACCTCAGAGGACTTGTATTCGATATGAAACGGTCCGAGCTCCTGAACCTGATCGCTGAGAGGGTCATCCGTGAACACGGGGAACAGCCCTACATTGTGGCCATTGACGGCGTTGACGCCGCTGGTAAATCGACGCTGGCCGGCGAGTTAGCCGAGGAGCTCAGGGACAGGGGGCTTCTGGTATCCGAGGCATCTATCGACGGTTACCATAACACCCGCGCCGTCCGGATGGTGAGGGGACGTGATAGCCCTGAAGGTTATTACAGGGACTCTTTTAACCTTGAATCTCTTCGGGAGCACCTCCTAGACCCGTTCATGGCTGGTGGCGAGTACAGGCTTCATATGTTTGATCATAGGGTGGACAGCCCCGACCCGTCTATGCTCTACGAGTTCAAACCGGGCACCGTGCTTGTCTTCGACGGCATCTTCTCCCTCCGCCCGGAGCTGAGACGTTACTGGGACCTGACCATCTACCTGTCAATCACAGAGGAAGAGTCAGTGAGAAGGGGGGTAGAGCGGGACCCCGGTGATAAAGAGGAGTTGTGTAGGCGCTACAAGGCTCGCTACATCCCGGGTCAACGGTTGTACAAGGCGGAATCAAAACCAGAAGAGACAGTGGAAATGGTCGTTGACAACAACGACCCGTCTAACCCAATAATAAGGTAATATCGGGGATTACGCGAGACCGATGAAGGGTAATACCCTGAATAAGACCCCGCCTAATACCACCGCCACCACGATCTCAACGGCGCTGATGATACCCGCCTTGGTGTACCCGAACTCCTTCACCAGGGCGGCTATCGTCGAGACGCAGGGCACGTAGACCATGACCACGAACGCGAAAACCATCATCTGTACCGGAGTAAGGAACGTGGAGAAATCCATGGTACCCGCCAGTGAGCCCAGCAGGACGAGCGTCAACTCCTTCCTCAATACTCCGAATATCAGAACCACCCCCGCCGCAGCTGGCAGACCAAGCCACCCCACCGTTACGGGGCTCATGACGCCCTCGATGATTTGGAGAAGACCGAGGATTGATGCGAGCTGTACTA
>JABXKY010000250.1 GCA_013619005.1 Candidatus Bathyarchaeota archaeon
GAATTGGATACGTGCCAAACATACTTACGGAATTAAATACCTCACCAAAAAACTGCTTGGCATTTGTCTGTGGACCTCAAATCGTGATAAAGCTTTCAGCACAGACACTTTCAAATTGGGGATTCAAGAGCAGAGACATAATTTCGACTTTAGAGAATAGGATGAAATGCGGCATTGGTAAATGTGGAAGATGTAACATCGGACACATCTACGTCTGCAAGCATGGCCCCGTCTTCACCTACGAGGAGATAATGAAGATGCCAAATTCAGACTACTAGGAGTTAGTTGAGTTGAATTCTGGAACCTGTTTTGAGAATGGGGATGTTGTGAGAGTAATCTAGAATGGTTGAAAAGGGTTTAGCAGAATCTAAAGTCAAGATCTACGTGATGGGAAAAGAGTACGATGTGCCTTCTAACCTCACAATCATGAAGGCCATGGAGTACATTGGCTACAGGTTCGTGAGGGGAGCGGGGTGCCGGGGAGGTTTTTGCGGTGCCTGTGCAACAGTCTACAGGATGAAAGACGAGTACAAGCTGAAGATGGCGTTAGCGTGTCAGGAGACGGTTCAGAACGAGATGTACCTCGCCCAGATACCCTTCACACCAGCAAATAAGGCGATGTACGACGTGGATAGGTTAGATTCCTCTGGGAACGCTGTATTGGAACATTATCCTGAGATAGCTAGATGCCTGTGCTGTAATACGTGTACAAAGGCTTGTCCACAAGATCTGGAGGTGATGAACATTGTCCAAGCTGCCCTCAAGGGCGACTTCGAGGAGGTGGCCCATCTATCATTCGACTGCATATCCTGTGGGCTTTGTGCTATGAGGTGCCCTGCAGAGATAGTTCCCTTTAATGTAGCATTACTCGGCAGAAGGATCTATGGAAAATACATTATGCCAAAGTCGAGAGAGGTCGAAAAAGCGGTGAAGGAGACAAAGAGGGGCAGATATAATGGAGAGCTCAAAAATCTCGCAGAGATGGGCTTAGATGAGCTGAAAAAACTGTATGAGGAAAGGGAGATCGATTAACTTGGAGTTTGTAAGTGGATACCCCGGTTACATGCTAGAATCCATAGATCAAGTTGAGAGGTCAAGGGATAGAAGGCTTGATGAAAGCATCGAGTTGATGAGCCTTGAGGAAAGGGATGAGATGCTTAGAAAGTACCACCCAGACTACAAAGAGAGTGGGAAGCGCGCCCTGAGGCTTGGCTCCAATAAGGGGGATAAAGTTCCCCACGAGATAGCTGATTTGATAGAGACCCACCCAATCATAAACCCAGCAGAAATTGACCTCACCCATCTGGACTTTGACCTCGACATTCTGATAATTGGTGGGGGAGGAGCTGGGATGACTGCAGCGCTATGGGCTAAATACAGCGGTGTGAAGCCAGAGGACATGCTTATCGTACAGAAATTGAGGATGGGGGACTCAAATTCGGTGATGTCCCAAGGCGGAATTCAAATAGCTGCTAAACCTTACGACAGTCCTGTCCTACACTATCTAGATGCATTAGGAGGAGGTCACTTCACCAACAACCCCGAACTCGTGAGAACCCTCGTCTTAGACGCTCCAACGATATTAAGATGGCATGAAAAGTTAGGGGTAGAATACGACAAGGAGCCCAATGGGGATATGATAACTCTCTCCTGTGGTGGATCCTCCAAGAAAAGGCTTCATTCTGCCAGGGACTATACGGGGATGGAGATAGTTAGGAACATCAAGGACGAGGTCATAAACGAGGAATTACCCTTCATCGAGTTCACCTCAGCCGTCGAGCTCATAATGGATGACTCAGGCCGGGTCGCCGGTGCCGTACTATACAACATGGAGACCCAACAATATTACGTGGCGAGGGCTAAGGCAACAATATTGGCAACAGGCGGCTTTGGCAGGCTTCACATTCAAGGCTTCCAGACGACGAATCACTACGGGGCAACGGGTGATGGAATCGTCCTAGCCTATCGAGTTGGAGCAAGGCTTAGGGACATGGACTCCGTCCAGTACCATCCGACGGGTGCAGCCTACCCGGAACAGATAGTTGGTCTCCTCGTAACAGAGAAGGTTAGGAACCTCGGGGCCCAGCCCATTAACAGGTATGGAGAGCAATTCGTTAATCCCCTCGAACCAAGAGACGTCGAGGCATCAGCCATAATCAGGGAATGCTACGAGAAAGGTGGTGGGATCGAGACGCCATCAGGGATGATTGGCGTCTGGCTTGACACACCCATGATAGAGATCATTAGAGGTGACGGCACGATAGAGAAGAGCCTCCCAGCCATGTTCAGACAGAATAGACGGTTTGGAATCGACATGAGAAAGAGTCCACTCCTGGTCTTTCCAACACTTCACTTCCAGAATGGTGGAGTGGAGATGGTCAACGACAGAACCGAGACAACTATCAAAGGACTCTTTGCAGCAGGAGAAGTGACGGGGGGAACACATGGAAAAAACAGGCTCATGGGTAACTCCATCCTAGACTACAGCGTGTACGGGAGGAGAGCAGGTATACACGCGGCTGAATACGTCAAGAAGATAAGTGTGGGTAGACTGACTCTCAAACATGTTAAGAGGTACGAGGAGATGCTGCGTCGAGCTCACGTAGAGACCGACTTGAGAAGCCCAATCCTACTACCGGAGTATAGAGGTGAGAACGTTCTATCCCATTCCCTCGACATCTTATAATAGTCAGAAACAGAGCTAAGGAGTTGGTTCAGAGTGAAGACGGTTCACCGATGAGAGGCAGCTACTGGCTCATTCACACAAGAGGAAAATACCTAGAAGGAGAATTCATCAATTCTGGTTTCCATTCAAAGAAGCCGACAACTACTCTTTTAGTTTAGCCTCCTCAAAAACAACACGTGCAATTTTGAACAATGTGTTAGTTTAGTTAAAGTCATTTAAGAGTAAACGTATGTTGACTGAAACTGCTCATCTACTACACGTCTTAGACATCGTAGTAGGTCTAAACACCCCTTTTTCCATCAACGAATCTTTTGTATATAAAATGGGTTCCTATTCGAGGTATTCAACGTTTACAGCGTCGCAGAAGGAGTCTCCCAAGTTCCTGTTTTTTATATACCGCCATAGATCAGCCTTTTCATCAAAGCTCTTGTTTTTCCATGGGTCGTTTATGTTACAGTATATAAGGCCAAGGACTTGACCTAATTCTCCCTTTTCCTGCCAAGCATCGGCTAAGGGGCAGATGGTTTTTTCTTTCTCTTCTCTTGAGAAGGTGTATGAGGGCAGATCGTTTACCTCTTTAAGGTTCGTTATGGCTGGCTTCAAACCCAGCGCCAATGCCTTCCTCCTCATGCGCTGTCCTCTGTCGATGGCGAAGGCCTTTATCGCCTTCCGGATGAGATCTTCACCCTTTTTCTCGCCAAGCTCTTTTACCAATGTCCTCGCATAGTGGTAGTGTAGGAGGCCAAAGAGATACGCCATTTTAGTGGTTTCCTCTTGAAGTTCTTTCTTTGTAAACTCTTTTTTATTAACCAGCTCAGCACACCTCGTAAGTTATCTACATGCGATTTACGTTTATATAGTTGAGGAAGAGTCCTTGACATTCCTAAATACTTCAAGTTCTTCATCGCTTATAAGATAGATAAGGAGTTGACTAAGGAAAAAATCACAAACATTTATGATGATTACCTTAAAGGGCGTGGTCTCTTCTGGGAGTAGCCCATATATCAATAGATAATAAAC
>JABXKY010000011.1 GCA_013619005.1 Candidatus Bathyarchaeota archaeon
TCCACACTCATTGACGAGAGCGTATTCTCGGGGTTCTACACGGACCCTGATGACCACTCCGTGGTAGGTGAGGCAGTGGAGGCCATCACAGAGAGCTACAGGGAGCCCACGAAGGGCATCTGGACCTTCGCCACCGACGGCAGGATATACGCCCACCTGGGAATCCCCGTCATCGGGTTCGGCCCCGGGGAGGAGAAGTACGCCCACACCCAGATGGACCACGTCAGGGTGCAGGACTACCTCGACGCCATCAAGGTGTACGCGGGTCTCGCGTGCAGGATATGCGGCGTCGCCTAACCCTCTTGTTTTTAATCTCAACCCGGTAACTATCGGGTATGGAAGGGACCCTCGATAACGTGGATCATGTTCTATCCATCGACAAGGATGGGATGCTAGCCGAGATAGCCAGGTTCGCTGATAACGCCGAGAAGGCGATAATGAATACCCTTCAGGTGGCTCTGGGGGCTGATTACGATTACTCATCGATCCTCATAGCGGGCATGGGGGGCTCCGCTGTGGGAGGCCTCCTCCTCTCAGACTGGATGCTGTACACAGCAACGGTCCCCATTCAGGTCTCAAGGGGGTACCACCTGCCGGGG
Organism: Candidatus Bathyarchaeota archaeon; assembly: GCA_013619005.1. Taxonomy (GTDB): domain Archaea; phylum Thermoproteota; class Bathyarchaeia; order TCS64; family TCS64; genus RBG-16-57-9. Next base: position 600 of record JABXKY010000011.1, read on the forward strand.
TGGGTGAACGAGAAGACCCTGGTCTACGCTGTCAGCTACTCGGGCAACACGGAGGAGACCCTGAGCCAGTACCAAGAGGCAAAGAAAAGGGGATGCAGGGTCATCTGCTTCTGCTCGGGAGGGGAGCTTGAGGAACTCGCGAAGAAGAACGGTGACCCGGTCGTATACTTCCCGAAGGGAGTGCAGCCCCGTGCTGCGATTCCTTTCCAGTTCTTCTCACTGGCCGCCGTCTCCAAGAACATTGGGTTGATAGGAGAAGGGCAGTACGAGGAGGTACTTGAGACCCTGAGCGTCACCAGGCTCCTATGCGACTCCATGAAGGTGGAGGTGCCCACAGAGGAGAACATGGGCAAAAAGCTGGCAAACATACTGAAGGAGTACATTCCGTTCATCTACGCCCCCCGCCAGTTCCAGGCCGTCGCGTACAGGTACAGCACCCAGTTCAACGAGAACAGCAAGAGCCCCGCCGCGACCAACTTTTTCCCTGAGATGTTCCACAACAGCATCATGGCCAGGGAGGGGAACGAGGACCTGCTATGCACTAACTGCGCAGTAATAATCAGGGACCCCTTGGAGGGCGAAAGGCTAGGCAAGAAGATCTCGGTGTCCAATGACCTCATGTCGGAGAAGTTCGGAAGGCTAGTGGAGGTCCAGGCAGTGGGCAAATCATTGTTGACCCGGATGATGTCAGCGTTGCTCATCGGGGATTTCGCCAGCGCGTACCTAGGAGTGCTCTACGGTATCGACCCCAGTTCCACGGACTCCATAGCGGACTTGAAGTCCAGTATGAAGGATTAGGATACTGTTTTTTAACCTCCCCCCATCAAATAGCATCAACCATGGTCATCGAGGTGGACGACTCCGGCTGGGGAGACCTCATCGGGGGCACAGTGATAGTGCTCAGGAGGGTCGAGACAGGCGAGAGCCACTGGGGCGAGATACCCCTGGAGCTATTCCAGGGGTCTGAGTTCAAGTACAAGGCGTACCTGAGGTCGGCGACCCAGATTATACTGGAGGGCATCGACACCCTCGATGTGCCCACCGACGAGGCAATACACATCTGCACGGGTTACGTGTTCACCCACGCAAAGGACGCCCTCAAGGAGCTCGGGTTCAAGGTAACAGAGGTCAAGATAGTGGACGAGACCCAGACGCTGGCCGAGAGCAGGTTCATCGAGAGCCTGGTCAGGTTGGGGCTGGGGTCCAAAGGGGAGCTGGCGAGCATCAGGAGCTTCAACGGCTTCCTTGAGTGGGTGAAGGCGGACCTGGAAGGCAGGGAAAGATACGTCAAGACGGGCTGGAGTAGCTGGCCAAAACACAGGGATTCATAATGAGAAGAAGAAACAAGATCAGCATGGCGGTTCCATCTTCAATGGTGTCAGAGATAGGGCACCTGCGGGAGAAAACCATAGTACTAGGTCAGCTCGGGCGGGCTGCGGGAGTATACAGGGTGGACGAGATCATCATATACAGGGACAAGCAGGACGAGAGCCTGCTCATGAAGTACGTTCTAGGGTACCTTGAGACGCCCCAATACCTGAGGAAGCACCTTTTCGAGCACAGGGAGGAGCTTCAGTTCGCGGGGATGCTGCCGCCGCTGAGGACACCGCACCATACAACCAGTTACACCCTGGACGAGATCAAGGAGGGCGAGTACAGGGATGGAGTGGTCATCAAGCACACCGATGACGGCTACCTCGTTGACATCGGCATCAATGCACCCCTCGGCATAAGGGGGAAGGCACCCCAGCTGGGGGCAAGGATCACGACACAGGTCATGGAGATGGGCGCACTTCCAAGGGGGAGGCAGGTCAAGAAGGCAAGGCTGGACGAGTACTGGGGATACGAACTCAGGGGAAGCAAGGGAAGGCTCAGCGACCTGGTTCACAGCCCAGAGTGGGACCTGACAATCGCCACATCCAAACTCGGTGAGAACTTTGTTGATGTCGCAGAGGAGATCGAGGACAGATGGGATGAGGCATACAAGACGCTGATAGTCTTCGGCTCCTACAAGGAGGGCGTCGGGAAGATCATGGAGAGGCAGGGCAGGCGCATGGAGGAGGCCTTTGATTTCATCGTGAACACCGTGCCCAACCAGGGCACAGCCACGGTACGGACAGAAGAAGCGGTTCAGGCCACGCTGGCGCTTCTCAACATGTTTAAAGACTGATTCATTAATATCTGATGAAAGGGAACCCCGATGTCCAGCGAAGAAGCCATCATAGAGTCCGAGCTCAAGGGCAAGACACTCCTCGTCTACATGCACATACTCAAGAACCCGGGGGACTCCGTTGGTGTCAGGGAGGTCCAACGGGAGCTCGGCTTCAGCAGCCCCAGCGTGTCCAGCTACCACCTGAACAAGCTTCAGGAGCTGGAATTGATAGAGAACGTTTACGGTGACTACAAGCTGGTGAGGGAGATCAAGGTGGGCGTCCTGCGCCAGTTCATCACCTTTGGGGGCATCATGCTGCCCCGTTACCTGTTCTACGCGGTGCTCATGACCACGATGCTGGTTACATATTTGATCCAGTCGCCGCTGTATCCCACGAGGGAGACGTTCACCACCATCATCATGGGGCTTGTTCCCAACGTGATCCTCTGGTACGAGACCATCAAGATCTGGAGGGACAGGCCGCGTTGAGTGTTCTAATATTTGAACAGTGTAGTATGGGGCTTGCACGCGCTGTTCTAATCTCTAGCATTAAGTTCAACGGGGGTTCAAGGTAGATGATGACTCCCAAGTCTCTCGCATACATGATAATCGCCGTGTTCGTAGGGTACATGCTCGTCTCAGCTGTCCCCGGCCAGGTGGCCATGTATGCGACCCCCACTCTCACAGGGGAAGGGGGAGAGATGGTCACAGTTACCGGAAAAGGGTTTTCACCGGAGAACGAGACGTTATCATTGGAAATAGACGACTTATCTGAAAGCACATCGGATTCAGTGGAATCGGATGAGCTTCATGATCTCGCAGAGTCCGCCTCGGAAGCCGTTGAAGCTGTTACCTCTACCGCA
>JABXKY010000254.1 GCA_013619005.1 Candidatus Bathyarchaeota archaeon
TCTTTTCACAAAACTCTCAGCGAGTTCTTTGCTGAAATAGTAACTTACATGTCCTTTTTCAGTTTTTTTCACAATATATAAATATGATTTTTGCTAATCCATTGGAGTAGGTAATTGAAATGAATATTTACCCCTTGTTCACTACCATTGTCGCGGGTGTCTTTACCCTAGCATTGTTTAAGCAGTACCAGGAAAGAAAGAAGCTACATCAGCTCCTCTGGACGTTGGCGATGCTGTTCTACGCCGTAGCGGCTCTGATGGAGTTCCTGATGAACGGTGACCTGTTCGGACCCACGGTATGGGCGTTCAAGGTCTATTACGTGCTCTCGGCCCCCCTCGTCGGGATGCTGGGTGCAGGGGTCATGTATCTCCTGGTGGACAAGAGGAAGGCGGATATCTTCACTGGGGTTATCGGCTTGCTCTCGCTGGTACTGCTGGTCACCGGGATCATTCATCCAATTGATCAGGCGACCCTGGTTGACGCGTTCAACGGCCCCCTTGGTGAGGCGTTCCACGAGGCAATTCACGCGTATTCAATGGACGTGCGCAGGTACGCCATAGTCATCAACATCATTGGGGGCACGACGCTGATCCTCGGCGCGGTATACAGCTTCATCAGGGACAGGAGGAGAACTTACAACGTTTTCTTCGTCATCGGGGGTCTTCTTCCTGCGCTGGGAGGCACTTTGATGGGCATCTTCGGTGACCCCAACCTGTTCTTCGAGTTCGAGCTCCTTGGAACCATATTCCTCTACGCGGGTTTCGTCTACAGCGACAGGTTCATCAAGGATAGGGAGGAGAAGGTCGCAAAGCTCCTCTCGACTGACCCCTAACCTGCTGAATAACGATATAACAAACTGTAACCAATTATAGTCCCATTATGAAGGCAGTCGAGATCGCCAAGGAATTAATCAGGTTCGATACATCCGGGCCTCCCACACAGGAGCAGCCTTGTGCAGAATGGATCAAGGATTTCCTAGATGACGTGGGTTTTGAGACGACGCTCCAAGTGGTGGAGCACGGTCGCGCCAACGTTGTCGGAAAGATCGGAGAGGACACAGTGCCCGGACTAGTGCTTTCAGGGCACATTGATGTTGTTCTAGCGGGCAATCCAGATCTATGGGGGATCGCGGGTCCATTTGACCCGGTCGTCAAGGACGGGCGCCTGTACGGCAGGGGAGCCTGCGATATGAAGGGCCCTGATGCCTGCATGCTTCAGGTAGCTCAGGACCTGGCAAAGGAGGACTTTAAGAGGCAACTGACCCTGGCTTTCACGGCCGGTGAGGACACAGGCGGCTGGTTCGTCAACAATGTCCTGGATGATGAACTTGTCACATCGACTGAGGCCCAGTACTGCGTCATCGGTGAACCGAGTCTCATGGAGATCATCCCCGTTCACAAGGGCTCAGGCGGCGCGGATATCATGTTCCATGGAAGGGCGGCTCACAGCAGCAAACCCGAGCTGGGGATCAACGCAAACCAGAAGGCCGCGGACTTTCTATACGAACTCAGGGCGCTTCAGGAGGAGCTTGACAAGGAACAGCACCCCTTACTGGGATCAACTACCGTGGAGTGCACGATGATGGATGGCGGCTTCAAGGCAAACATCATCCCCGATCAGGCGAAACTGACTATCAATTACAGGTTAATTCCGGCGCACAAGGATCCTGAAGTGTCCAAGGGATGGTTTACTAGTATAATTGATAAATTATCAAAAAAAGACCCTGATTTCAAGGCGGAATTAACGAGACACAGTGCATCAAACCCACTTGATATACCTCTTGATTCGGAGATCGTGACCACATTAAAGAGTATACTGGGGACTAAACCCGTTGGCGCACCATATTATACTGAGGCGGTAAGCTACACCTCGGCTGGGATTCCTGCAGTGATATGCGGACCGGGGAGTATAGATCAGGCGCATACACCTGACGAGTATATTTCACTGGAGCAACTTGATTTAGGGTATAAAACATACAAGGAACTAGTGAATAGAACCTGTCTTTAACCATCTTCCTACTTACTTTGAGTAGGGTTTTGTTGAAGTAATGCTAGGCTGTAATATGATTCTGATGGTTACTGTACAAAGTTGAGAGTAACTATATGTGAATAAATTGTTTCCATAATAAAATATATAAATGAAATGAATAGAGAAAGAGTAGGCGAATAACTTGAGTGACGTCAAATTCAATTTAAAACCAGTGTCAAAAAAGCCTTCCAGAAAGTATAGAAAAGGCAGCAAGTACGACCCCATTATCGACTACTTCATTGAAAGTGATCAAGGACTAGTTGAGGTAGACGTACCTGACAAAGACGCGAACTATCTCCGAACACAGTTAAAGAAGAGAATTGACGCAAGAGACCTAGACGAAAAAATCGAGGTCTCAGTTGTCAATAACATCGCATACCTAGAGAAGAAGTAATTTACCAACTACTCTCTATATTATTTTATTTTGATTAGAACAGTTAACTATAAGTAAGAAGGTTTTAGATTTCAGTTGTGGGACAGCTGAGCTTACCCGCAAGCTCATCGGCCTCTGATGGGTCGAGCTTGATGGTGTACAGGTACCTTGGAGTGCGTAGTTTGAGCTTTGTGTTGTCCTTGTTCTTCTTGATCGTGCACTCTGTAGCCTTCTCTGAGAGCTCGATGAATTTCTCCTTGTCAAATACTTCGACTGGCATTAGTTTTCTCTCCGTGTCACCATAGAAAAGGACAGTTGGTTTTAATGGTTTCGATTAGATCTCAGCGTGGTCCGGCTCCTTAACGAGCTTGATGACCAAGAGAAGACAAAGCGCCAACAAAATGCTCTGAAGATACCAGGGGTAAGCCGGGTTGTAATCATAGATGTACCCGCTGATCAGGCTGCCTAGGGCGCTGGGAATGAAAAGCATGAACCCCTGGGCGTAGCCACCTCCAGTGATGCCGAGGGGGATACCCTGACCGAGACCGGCCATGATCCTGCCCCTGATGTTCCTCGGTATGCTATCGGCGATGAGCACACCGCTGGCGATCCAGATGAAGGCGTTTGCCAGTACCAGGATAATGTAGACTATGGTCGTATCAAAAAGTCCCCTTGTGTAGACGAAGCCGATCATGGCTGGTATTGCGATCAGGAAAGAGATGATCATGCTCTTCTTAGCGCCCCGCTTGTCAACGAAACTACCCACATAAAGGCTGATTATGGTCTTGGCTATGCCACCTACCAGGGCCACCTGCCCCCATTGGAACTCTGAGATCCCTGTGATTGTTTTTGCGTAAACCGCCCAGTAAGGCTGAACCAGGCTCCCTGAGAAAATCAGGACCATCGCGATCACCGTATAACCCCCCATGTTCTTGAGGATCCAACTTGTGGAGACCCATACGTTTCGGTATGACTCCTTGAATATCTCAACAACTCCCTTGTTCAATGGCTCTGTCTCGATGGTCTCCTCCAGGTACTTAATCCTCATGAAACCCACAAACGCGGCCGTTATGAAACTTATAGAGTAGCCGATCCTCATAGCGGGGACCAGTGTGTATCTTTCAATGAGCCAGCCTCCGATGAAAGGCGAGAATATCCTCACCGCCTCGGGGATACTTATGGTGAGGCTCAGAATCTTTCCCCTCGCCCCAGGCGGTATACTATCCGCCATGATCGCGTTGAGGGCCGGCATGTAGAAGAGCACCAAGGACTGTATCGTCATAGCTGCGGCGATCCACTGCCAGGACTTT
>JABXKY010000223.1 GCA_013619005.1 Candidatus Bathyarchaeota archaeon
AGATAGTTGTCAGGAATATGAGGGAGATCGGGACTCCATCATATACTGATGAGGAGATCGAGTGGGGGAGAGAGCTCACCAAATCAGTGTCCAGGGAAGCAAAGATAGGCGGACTTAGGAAGAGCCAGCGCCCTGATTGGCAGGAGTTGGTAGACGTCGTTATGGACACATCAGTCCCTGACCCTTGGAACGACGGCATCGTGAGCCCCGGCAGCACGGATGTCAGCGATGTCAGCTGGATGGCGCCCACCATGGAGTTCTCCACTGCGACGTGGCCGCTGGGGACACCCGGCCATAGCTGGATGAACGTGGCGGCCAGCGCCCACAGCATCGGTCACAAGAGCCTCATATTCGCCTCGAAGGTGATAGCCTCGACCGGATTGGACCTGCTGACAGACGCCGAGCTCAGGGAGAAAGCTTGGGAGGAGCACCGAAAGAGGACCATGGGCTTGGAATACAAGACACCTATCCCTGAGGGGATGGAGCCTCCGCTTGATATGTGGGGCAAGAAGTAGTTAGAGGCTCAGGGTCTCCCCTGGCTTCATTGTTTTTACCTTGATGCTGCAAGCCGACTCGACTTGGACCTTGAACTCGTTTGGATCAGTGTCCCATATGTGCATGGGGATCGCCAACACGGGGTTCACAGCCATGGCGGCCTCCACCGCTTCGGGGCAGTCCATGGTGTAGGTTCCTCCGCTCGGGACAAGCATCACGTCTATGCCCTTCAATTCCTTCATCTCCTCGATGAAATCCGAGTCACCCACGTGGTAGATGGATTTTCCCTCGGCGTACACAATGTACCCCACACCCAGTCCCTTGGGGTGATACGGCTCCCCTGGGTTCCTGAACCGTTTGAAGTTGTATGCCTCCACAGCCTTGACCGCCACATCGCCGATGCGCGTGGACTCTCCCGGTTTCAGGGACTTGACCTTGGCGCCCAGCTTCTCGCCGCACTCCGGGGTGGCGATGATCTTAGTCTCATCTGTCTTGATGAGGTCAATCTTGTCGGGTTTGCAGTGGTCGTCATGGTGGTGGGTGCTGAGGATGACATCTGCCGGCTCATCGTACTCCCCCTCGTAGGGGTCAATATAGATGGTCACGCCTCCCGTCTTGAGCTTCCATGAGGCGTGTCCTAACCATTTGAGTTCCATAATATTCGGTATGGGCTACGTTTCGGGGGTTAATGACGGTTCTGATTTCCTTGTCTCATATGCGGAGCTGTAAGCGAACCCGAATACGATCCTGAGGCCCGCCGAGATGAGGAGGCCCTGGTTAATACCGGTGAACCCCGAGGACGAGAGGAAGTTATCGACCACATATCCGCCAACATTACTGCCGATGAACGTCGCGATACCGAAGGCGGTGGTGCTGCTTGCCAAGTAAGTCGCTCTAAGGTCCCTTGGAGCTAAATCGATGACGTATGTGCTTTCGCTGCTCATCCACGCGGCCATGCCGACCCCGAGGAATAACTCGGCTAACGTAATGTGGTACCACTGGGTTGCGAACGCGTATGCGATGGGCGCTATCGCCATCATCATCCTGCTCATGACGATTACAGGTCTCCTGCCAACCCGGTCCATGAATCCACCCAGCCGTCTCTGGGCGAGCGTGGATACCCCGCTGCTTGCAAGGCTCAGCGTGGCGACCTGCCAGACGGTCATGTTGAGTTTGTGGGTTATGACGTATGGGAACAGCGGCCACGCCGTGCTCATCCCCATCCCGTAGACGAAGTTGAGAAGCAGGTACCTTGTGAGCCGGGGGTCGCCGAACAGTCGCTTCAGGTCCAGCTTTAACGAGACGCCCTTGGGCGGCTTCTCGTTTACGAATAACACAAGGATGCCCCCTACGAAGCTGGCGATGGCTGCTAAGGCAAGTACTGCGGTGAAACTCGCCCGGTTCGTATCCCCCACCTGATTGAAGCTTATGGCGAACGCGACCAGCATGGCGAAGAAGCTGCCCATCTGGGCGAAGCTGTTGATCTTCCCGATTACCTCCCCACGGTTCCTGCTGTTTGTGTAGTCTCCGAGGAGGCTGCTCCAGCCCGGCCGGGTCATGCTGGTGGCGAAGCTGCTTACGAGGACCCAAAGGATGAGCCAGTTGGGGGTCTCGAAGAATATGAGGGCCAATATGGCAGCGGCGTTCAGGAACTGGCCGATAGCGATGAAGTGTTTCTTCCCGTACCTGTCGGCTAGCTGCCCGAAGAGCAGCTGAGTCAGGTTCCCGAAGAGGCTCTTTCCTCCCTGAAGGAAACCCATCTGGTTCACCGATGCGCCCGCGATTGAGACGAGGAGGTTGTTGTACCGGTTGTTGAGGCTGTCCCCGAACATCCTGACGAACCCTGTGCCGATTAGGATGTTGTCGGTCTCCAGTGGCTCGTCTCTAGTATCGCTCATTTGGCTCCGAGAGTGCGGGGATATGTATAAACGTACCTGAAAGTTGGAGGTGATTCAACTTGTGTGGGAGTCAAGCGGTATAAAATACGAAATGTTAAGTAAAGATTTATGGAAAATATGACTGATTGTCCATTGAAAATAATTAAAACTGGGTTATTAGTGATCGGAGCCGGGGCAGCTGGTAGCATGGCGGCGATAAAGGCGAGTGATATCACCAAGGACATCGTCGTGTTGGAGAAAGCGGTTCACAGGAGCGGTGGGGCTCTGGGGATCGGCCATTATACCAGTGAGATAAACCCGATGTGCAACGTTCCCGGTGGGCCCACCAGCATGGAGTTCGTGGAGGGGTACATGAGCAGCAGCTCTGGGTGGAGCGGCCAGGAGCGGCCCCTTGACAAGTACATCATAGCGGAGGAGTTCACGCCCATCGTCAGGGAGCTTGAGGAGTGGGGCCTCGAGATTTACAAGAAGGAGGACGGCACATGGGACAACTACTGGCACAAGCACATAGGGGAGCGCATGGAGAGCGGCTGCTGGGTCAAGGGGGGGACCATGAAAAGATGCCTCATGGACGAGGTCGAGCGAAGAGGCATCAATATAGTTGAGAGGACCATGGCGGTTGACCTGCTGACGAGGGACGGGAAGGTCATTGGAGCTGTGGCGTTGAACACTAGGACGGGGGAGTTGTCCGCGTACCACGCCAAGGCGGTCGTGCTGTGCACTGGTAGCAGCAGCCGGACGTACGTCGTGAACCCGGGTAAGAAATGGTTCTATATGAGGGACATGGGGACCAACTGCGGCGACGGCAGGGGAATGGTGTACCGGGCAGGTGGCGAGTTAACCATGATGGAGCTCATCAGGACGGATCATATGCAGGGTAACGTGATGGCTCGTTTCTGGGGTGGAAAGGCCGTCAACAGCAAGGGCGAGGACTTCCTGACGGAGACCTACAAGAAGAGGTGGAGCAGGAGCTACTCGATGCACTTGGAGGAGGAGAAGGGAAACGGGCCCCTCTACTGGGACAGCAGGAACATGACGGAGGAGGAGCTGGACAGGTGGGTGAGGTACTGTAGCGACGAGAAGAACTTCCCCGACGTTGTTCTCACCGAGACCTACAGGCAGAAGGGGCTTGACAGGCGTTCAGAGCCATACGAGTTTGAGAGCCAGCCCATCGGATTCCTCGGTGGACCAGTGTTCAACTATTACGGGGCAACAACGCTTCCCGGGCTGTACGCTGCCGGTGACGAGATATGGCAGGACAGCCTGTCAGGAGCCTTCGTCTTCGCCAGGAGGGCTGGGATCGCG
>JABXKY010000280.1 GCA_013619005.1 Candidatus Bathyarchaeota archaeon
CCCTGACGGTGCGCCCCTTCGACGATCTAGCCGAGAGGCTGGGCATCACCTACGAAGAGGCCATGGAGCGGGTTCAGAGGCTCCACGGCGAGGGCGTCATCAGGCGCTTCGGGCCCGTGCTTGAGACAGATAGGGTCGGGTTATCGGCCCGAACCCTTGTACTCATGAAGGTGCCCCAGGAGCGCATGGACGAGGTCGCGGGGATAATCAGCGGCTTCGATTCAGTGACCCACAACTACGAGAGGAGCCACGAGTACAACATGTGGTTCACCCTCATAACGTCAAGCCAGGACCATCTACGATCCAGCCTCAACGAGATACTTGAGGCAGCCCAGATCCCGGAGACCGATATATTGGACCTCCCTGTTACACGGAGGTACAAGATCAGGGTCAGGTACAGTTTCAGGTGATATGATGACGACAGACCACGAGATACTGCAATTGATCCAGGACGGAGTGCCCGTTACAAGGGAGCCCTTCAAGGAGGCAGCCGATAAACTCGGTATGACCCAGGAGGAGCTAGTGGAGCGGGTAAAGGCCATGAACGAGAACGGCCTCATCAGAAGGTTCTCGGCCAACATCAACCAGCGCAAGCTGGGGATAACCGCCAACGCCGTCGTTGTCTGGAACATCCCCGAGGCGAAGATGGAGGCATCGGTCCCCGTCTTCCTGAAACGGGGCGAGATATCACACATCTACGAGAGACGGGTGTACCCTGGGAGATGGGAGTACAACCTCTACACCGTAGTCCATGACTACGAGAGGGAATCGGTGGAGAGGTTCGCGAAAAAAATCGCCGACGAGATCGGCGTAGACGATTACCAAGTTTTGTTCAGTAAGAGACGATTCAAAGGAACCAGCTCAAGGTTGGCAACAAGGAGATAAAAAAGAATGATACGATTTACACGACTACTACACGGAAAAGGAACAGTGAGCCAGGCCATCAAGCACAGATTATCGGCGCCGGTAGACGCCCCGACCGAGGTGCTGGCGTTCACGGACACCAGGAGACCAGTAATCTTCTGGAACATCACAAACAAGTGCAACCTGACATGCAGCCACTGCTACATCAACGCAAGCCCGGACGCGGAGCGACCCAACGAGCAGACCCTTGAGGAAGGCAAGGCGTTCATCGATGACGTCGCAGAGGTGGGTGTCCCCCTCCTGCTGTTCACGGGCGGAGAGCCCCTGGTCAGCAAGGACTTCTGGGAGCTGGCGAAATACGCGAAAGGCAAGGGACTCAGGACGGTCATCAGCACCAACGGGGTGCTCATCACCAAGGAGGTAGCCAAACGCCTGCAGGACGTTGGAATCCAGTACGTGGGCGTCTCGCTGGACGGCTTCGACCCCGCGACCCACGACCACATAAGGGGCATGAAGGGAGCTTACCAGGGGGCCATTGAGGGCCTCAAGAACTGCGTCGAGATCGGCCTCAAGAGCGGAATAAGGGTCACGGCCCACAAGTCCAACTACAAGGAGGTCCCCGACATCATCGATATGGCCCTGGACATGGGCGTCCCAAGGTTCTGTTTATACTGGCTTGTGCCAAGCGGCAGGGGCCTTGAGGGATACCTTGAGAACCAGCTCAGCCCCGAGGAGATCGAGTGGACCCAGAACGTGCTGTACACCAAGGCAAACGAGATCGACCCAGAGAAGATAGAGATACTGACGGTTGACGCGCCCCAAGACGGGGTCTACCTCCTCAACAGGATGAGGGAGGAGAACCACCCGGAGTACGAGAACGCGTTCAAGCTCCTCAGCATGACCGGTGATAGTTGCAGCGCAGGCGACAGGGTGGCAAACGTTGACCCAGAGGGCAACGTGTACCCCTGTCAATTCAGCCAGAGGCCTGACTACCTGATAGGAAACGTCAGGGAGACCAAGTTCAGCAAGCTGTGGAACGACTCAGACAACGACGTCCTCAACAGGTTCAGGGCCAAGAAGGAGAACCTCAAAGGGATTTGCAGCAACTGCTCAAACATGAGTGTCTGCGGAGGCGGCTGCAGGATCAGGGGTCTCAACCAGCACGGCGACATCTGGGCAGAGGACTCCATGTGCGAGGTCGATGTGGTCGACAAGCTCCTCCCGGAGAACTAGTCTCTAAACCTCGTTTCTTTTTACTACCCTATTCTCTCGGCTAGACATCAGTATCATGTCCAGCGTTGCCTGCAGCTCAAGCATCTGACTTGGAGTGGTGATGGGCTCTTTACCGCCCTGGATACAGTCCACGAAGTGCTTCATCTCCTCGTAGTAGGCATCCGTCGGGGTGAACTCGATGGACTCATCCATCTCAGAGTCGCCTGTAGAGTGCACCTTCATGGATTCCAGGTCAACCCCGGCCCTCTCCCCCATGAGCCTCACGGTGAACCGTGTTTTTGGGATATTGGCCGCCCAGCTCACCTCAAACGCGATTGTGGCACCGCTCTTCATCTTGATGACCGCCGAGGAGAGGTCCTCTACATCAAAATATCCGTCCAGGTTGGGTACGCCCCAGTCACCTAGCCCTTTCCTGCTTGGGCCCAGCTTCGCGTAGCTGGAGGCGAGCACCTGGTCCGCCTTGAAATCAGACATGAGCCAGCATGTGGTGTCAAGGGCGTGGACACCGATATCGTAGATGGGGCCGGCGCCGGCCAAGTCCTGGCGGGTGAACTGGCTGCCCCAGCCGGGTATCCCGTTCCGCCTCATCCAACCTGCTTTCGCGTAATAGACGTCGCCCAGAACTCCTTTCTCGACGACCTGTTTTGCTGCAACTGTCGTGCCCCTGAACCTCAGGGTCAGCCCGATGACAAGCTTCACGTCATTCCTCTTTGCCGCGTCCAGCATCTGCCGCGCCTCATCAACGCTGGTCGCCATGGGTTTCTCGCAGAGCACATGTAACCCAGCCTCCATGGCGGTCACGGATACACCGCTATGCATGCGGTTTGGCAGGCAGTTCACGACGGCGTCTAACCCCGGGTGCCGGAGCATCTCGTTCACATCCGAGTAAAGAGCACTAGATGCCAACCCCGCCTCCCTGCCGAAATCCTCACGGAGACCAGGGCTTCTGTTATAGGCCGCAACAAGCTCAGCCGAGCCCAGCGCCTGAATCTGTTTCAAGTGGTACCTTGAGATGGTGCCACAGCCAATCATGCCAACCTTGACGACCATGATGAATCACTGGGAGAACAAGGGGTGAGCCAATTTAAAACATGGATGTGAGGCCAAAACCACTTGAGATGTAAATATTATGGAGATTGAGCCCCGATGGAAGTCGCTTGGCGCGTTATTTCAAAAAAGGGAGCCTGGAAAAATGTTTACTCGTGAAACGTGAAGCAGCCAGCGCACCATTCATTTTTATAGCTCATGCACTCGTAACAGTTCCTCTCGCAGGGAGTGTTAGAGTTATCACCAACGTGGATGGGTAAGGGCATGTTTGTCAAGGGAGTCCCTAGGAATTGACTGTACTTCACTTCCACCTGCTCGATGTCACCGATACAGTTCACGGTGGAGGTAATGGATTGCTCATCATTACCGCAAAGGGTTACCAGAAGGTTCGCCTGATCCGATGTCCTGTAAATATTGAGTACTTTTGGGCATTTGCTAAGGATCTCGGTTACCTCTGACCTTGACTTTGGGGTCGGTACGTTGATCCCCACATTCGCGAGTTTACATTGATGTACCTTTGCGTTTAAACCGGAGGTAAGTAGAATC
>JABXKY010000154.1 GCA_013619005.1 Candidatus Bathyarchaeota archaeon
CCCCTTTCCTGCCATCATAGGACACGACTGTATGCCCCAGCTTGGTCAGGTGGTCCCGGAGCCAGACCCCCATCTTGCCGTCTGCCCCGATTATCGCGGTCATCATATCCTGAATTGGGGCATGAATCATGATAAAAGGGGTTTTGGGCAGGTAGAGTTACCCTGCCTTGGGGTAAGAGCCCAGGTGCTTGATGTAAATCGTGTAATCCTTCAGCCCCTCAACGGCCGCGTCCACATTCTCGTCGATAATGTTTCCGTCTACCTCGACGAAGAATATGTACTCCCAGGGCTTTCCCACCCTGGGCCTTGACTCGATCTTGCTGAGGTTCACGCCTCTGGACGAGAACTCGCTCAGGGCACTGACAAGTGTGCCCGGCTTGTGCTCAACGATGAAGGCGAGTGTCGTCTTGTCGTTACCCGTTGGTTCCCTGTTCTCGTAGCCGATCTCAAGGAACCTGGTGTAGTTCTCACTGTTTGTCTCGATGCCCTTCGCAAGGATCTTCATGCCATACTCATCTGCAGCCTGGGCGCTGGCGACCCCCGCCGAGTCCCTTATGTCGTTCTCCTTGATCCACTTGACGCTACCCGCCGTGTCGTAGAAGCTGACCGCCTCAATGTCGTGGCCTTCAAGCCACTCCCTGCTCTGGCCGAGGGCCTGGGGGTGGCTGTAAGCCTTCTTGATGTCCGCGAGCTCCGAGTCAGGGTGCCCGATCAGGCAGTGCTGTATCCTGTGGATCTCCTCGCCGCTGGCCTTCAGGCTCCTCTCATTGAGCAGGTCGTATGCCCTGACTATGGTTCCCTCGATGGTGTTCTCCACTGGGACGAGCCCCAAGTCTGCTCTCCCAGCCTCGACGGCCCTGTAGACGTCCCTCAAGTAGGGGCATGGGACACTCTCGACCCCTGTCCCGTAGTGTTTGAATATGGCTTCCTCGCTGTAGGCGCCCTTCTCTCCCTGGAATGCAACCCTCATTGTCGTTCCTCCGCCTCCACGCACAACCTGATGATCTCCTTGAATATCCTTTCTATGCCCTCCGGGTCAATATTCTTTACCTCGGCCTTGCCCCTGATCCTGTCAAGTATCGCCTGTTCTCTGGTCTTATCAACGACGGGCTTGCCGTGCCGCTTTTTGATCTCGCCGATCTTTAACGCGGCGAGGACCCTTTCCTCGATTTTCTCTATTATCTCGTTGTTGAGCCTGTCAATGGTCTCCCTGTGTGGCCTTATCTCTTCCTCGTACATTTCATTCACCTAGAACCTGCGGTATCACTCCCGCCCTCAACGTGTGGTCCGCCAGCACCACCGCCATCATGGCCTCCACCACGGGCACCGCCCTGGGGACGATGCATGGGTCATGCCTTCCCTCAACCTTGATTGTTGTCTCCTCCATCTCCTGGAGGTCAACTGTTTTCTGCTCCAAGCCGATGCTGGGGGTGGGCTTGAACGTGACCGTGGCCTCTATGGGCATTCCGCTGCTGATGCCACCCAGGACACCTCCGCTGTTGTTAGTCTCCGTAACGACCTTCCCGTCCCTGATGACGTACTGGTCATTCGCCTCCGAGCCCCTGAGCCCGGCGTACAGGATGCCTGCCCCGAACTCCACCGCCTTAACGGCGGGGATCGCGTACAACGCCTTGGCGATGTCCCCCTCAAGGGTGTCGAAGATGGGCTGACCGATACCCCTCGGCGGGTTCAATGCGATCACCTTGACCTTCCCTCCGACGCTGTCTCCCTCTGATCTCGCCTCCTCGATGACCCTGATCATCTCCTCGGCTGCCGCCTCGTCAGGGCAGCGGACCATGTTGGATTCAGTGACCTTGGCTGGGTCCACGTCCTTGGCGACGACGGGGCCAATCTGTTGAGTGTAGGCGACGATATTGGTACCAATACCATCGAGGACCTGTTTGGCTACCGCCCCCGCCATCACGAAGCCGGCTGTGTTCCTACCAGAGAACCGTCCCCCTCCCCTGGGGTCCTGGTTCTCACCGTACCTGAGGCCAGCCGTGTAGTCCGCGTGTCCAGGGCGGGGGGTCCACCTTGCCTCAAGGTACTTGGACGAGTCCCTGTCCTGGTTCCTGATGATGATGGTGATGGGCGCGCCCGTGGTTACTCCCTCGTAGAGGCCTGTGAGCACCTCCGCCCTGTCCGCCTCGTTTCGGGTGGTTGATACCTTGCTCTGCCCCGGCCGCCTCCTGTCCAGGTCTTTTTGGAGCTTATCCATATCAAGTTCAAGTCCCGCTGGGCAGCCGTCGATTACAACTCCCACTATCTTGCCGTGGCTCTCCCCGATGTTGGTTATCCTAAAAGATGTCCCTAACGTGTTCAATCCGTTCTCCTCGTCTCCGCTCCCAGCGACGCCAGGTCAACCCAGAACCCTGGGTAAGACTTGCTGATGCAGTCTGGGTCATTGATTATTGTCTCCCCCTCGGCAACGGTGCCCAGGACTGCGAAGCTCATGGCGATTCTGTGGTCCCCGTGGGGGTCTATCGACGCGCCTTTGAGAGGGCCGCCCTGGATGATGCAGGTGTCGTTCACGACCTGTACCCGTGCGCCCATCCTTCTCAGCCCCTCTGCCATCGCTTCCACTCTGTCTGACTCCTTTAGTTTGAGTCGCCCGAGCCCCGTCAACGTGCTCTTGCCCTGCGCTGTCGCGCAGAGGCTTGAAATTACTGGGAATATGTCAGGGCAGTCTCTGAGGTCCATCTCGATGCCGTTCAGGATCGATTTCTCTGTTGTTACCCTGTTCCCCTTGACCTTTACCTGCGCCCCCATCAAGTTGAGGGCTTGTATTATCTCCTTGTCTGCCTGGCTGCTCTCTATCCCCAGGTTGTCAACGTGGACCTTGCCTGATAGGGCCCCTGCAGCCAACATGAACGAGGCAGACGACCAGTCCCCCTCGATCCGGGTTCTTGTTGGCCTGTACCTTCCCAGGGGGACTTTTATCTCGATACCACCATGTTTCGAAATCGCTTTTACCCCGCTTTTCCTCATCGCGTCCAGCGTCATCTGGACGTAGGGCTTTGACTCAAGCCTGGATGTTACCTTGACTGTAACCGGCTCAACTGCGTATGGGGCGGTTAGTAAAATTGACGAGATGAACTGGCTGCTCACATCGCCCCTGATCTCCGCGACACCCCCCTTCATTTTTCCCTTTATTTTGATCGGAGGGTATCCGCCTTCACTCCAAGTCTGGACACCTAGCTGCTCCAATGCCTCTAGTAGCGGGGCGTTTGGCCTCCTCAGCAACTGGGGGGCTCCCGTCACCTCACACCACTCATCCAGCAGGCTGCAGGTGCCCAGCAGGAGCCTCAGGGTTGTCCCAGACTGGTTGCAGTTGATTACACCCGAGGGCACGGTGATCTGACCACCCTCGACTAGCCATCTACCCCCCTCTTCTTTGATGTTGATACCCAGCGTCTTTAACCCGGATACCGTTGCCGCCGTATCATCGCAGACGAGGGGCCTCTCCAACACACTTCCCCCCTCCGCGAGGCCCGCGGTGATGAGGTGGCGGTGGGTCATGCTCTTACTCGGCGGTGCCTCCACAGAGCCGTAGATGTCCCTTTTCCTTATTGTGACTCTCATGGTAGCAGCCCCCTGATCTCATCTGCAACTTCCTTCGACGTCTTATCCGTTGTATCAATCGTGACCTCGGCGTACCTCTCGTACACGGGTCTCCGTTTAGCGATCAGTTCCTCGACGGTCTTCCTCGGGTCATCAACTTTCAGCAGTGGTCTGTGGGACTCCTTTCCCGTTCTCTCCAGAATCTCATCGACGCTGGCTGTCAGGTACACAAGGGTGCTTGACACCCTCAGCGCCTCGGTATTCACAAGGTCAGCCAGCGCCCCGCCCCCACAGCCTATGACGTAGCCGTCCTTCCCTGAAAGCTCCCTCACAAGGTCACGCTCAAGCTCCCTGAACCTTGCCTCCCCGTCATCCATGAATATCTCGGGGATGGTCTTCCCTGTCCTTCTCTCGATCTCGTCGTCCATGTCTATGAACTCGTAGCCCAGGGCTTCCGCTAGGAGCGCCCCTGATGTGGTCTTCCCGACCCCCATGAACCCGTAGACAGCGACATTCATCCTAGTGCCTCTCCAGTAACGCCTTCTTCGCGGCGTCGTACATAGTTTGAGCTGAGGGTCTTACCCCCGTCCATATCTCGAATGCCTCTACCCCCTGGTAGACAAGCATCCAGAGGCCGCCCAGGGACCTGCCTCCTGCTTCCTCCACGTCCAGCATGATCTGGGTCTTCAGCGGGTTGTAGACTATATCGAACACCATCTGCCCCTCGTGGAGGTGCCTCTTGTCTATTGGTGAAGCACCGACGTTGGGGTGCATCCCGACGGGCGTTGCATTTACTATGATGTCCGCTGACTCGATGAGCGCCTGATCATAGATGATGGACCCGCTATTGGTACCAATACGCTCAGCCAGCGCCCTCGCCTTCTCGACCGTCCGGTTGAGGATGGTAAGCTCCTTTACCCTCGGCGCGAGCTGCGCTGCGAGGGCGTTCGCGGCTCCTCCTGCTCCTAGCAGGATGGTTTTTGCCTGGCTGATATCACCGTAGGACTCAATCAGGGCCTTCACACCGCCCGTGGCGTCCGTGTTGTACCCTGTGAGCACTCCGTCCTTCCACTGGAGTGTGTTAACGGCGCCAGCCCTCTCGGCTGACCCGTCCAGCTCATCCACGAGTCTAAGCATCTCGATCTTGTGGGGGATGGTTACGCTCGCCCCGCCGAACTCGTCAACCTTGATCTTGGCCTTTATTGTATATGCAAGCCTTGACGGCTCCACGCCCAGCGAACTGTAATCGTGGGGCATGCCCAGCTCCTTGAATGCCGCGTTGTGCATCGGCGGGCTAACCGAGTGGCCCACGGGGTAGCCTAGCAGGTAGAACTTCACTGGCTTATCCTCCTGTAAATCTCCTTGAGGTGAGTTAATGGGACTTGCCCTGGCGCCAGCTCCTTTCCCCCTTCGAGGGATGCGTAGGTGAACAGGGCGCCTGACAGCGGTGCAAAAATCCTTGATGTGACCCCTTTCTCCCCCATCCCGAAGGAGACGTTTCCGGGGTGCTCGTTGTTGAACTTGATATACGGTAGGTTGTCCTGAATCGAGTCAGTCCAACCGACGATCTTGATCACGTCGCATCCCGTCTTTTTTAGCTCAGCGTATTTCTCCTCAATCCGGGCTGTGTCCAATGGGTTCTTGAAATCGTGGTACGAAGCTATGACGATGGCCCGATCCTTTTTCAGTTCGGCAACCAACTTTTCGAGGTTCTCTGTGGTGGACGCTAGGTCAATGTATGTGAAATCCGCTTTCACGGCTTCCCTTAGTAACTGGACGCGTTCTTTTTCCGGTTCCTTCGCCTTGCCGCCCTGATCAGGTCGTCTATTGGTACCAATTAGCGGGACCTTGCTGGCCTCAACGATGCCAGCCAAATCCAGCGGCTCATCCCTGTAGTCCATCCTTATCTCGATGATGTTCGCCTCTGTGCCCACATGTTTTACGTCCTCGACTGTCTGCTCTGAGGTTCTAGCTTGGATGGAGACGCATATCCACGGCTTCACTGTAACTCCCTCAGCGCAGATGCGATAGTTTCCTCTGAGATGTACCTGAGCACAGGCTCCTCTCCTATCCCCGTCGGGAGGACGAACCTTATCCTGCCGTCCTCGGCCTTCTTGTCCCTGTGCATGACCTCCACCATCTCCTCGATGGATAGGTCGGGCACATTGAAGGGTAGGCCGATTTTATTGAGAAGCCTCTCCAGTCTAGCCCTCATCTCGCTACCCACCATGCCCATCTCCTCGGCTATCAGGGCGGCGACGTTCATACCGATGGCGACTCCCTCACCGTGGTTGACGCCGTGCTTTGACAGGGTCTCTATGGAGTGGCCCGTAGTGTGACCATAGTTCAGCGAGGCCCGGATTCCCTTATCGTCCCGTTCGTCCTGTTCAACCAACTTCGCCTTGATGGCCGCGCACCTTGCGATGATCTCCACCATGGTCTCGGGCTCAAGGTCAGCTATGGGCGTCTCCTCGATGATTTGGAATATCACTTTATCCGAGATAACCCCGTACTTCACTGTCTCCGCCATTCCCGACCTAACCTCCCTATCCGGGAGCGACTTTAGGAACAGGGGATCGATGATTACCTTTGATGGCTGGTGGAAGCTCCCCACGAGGTTCTTTCCCTTGGGGTGGTTCACCGCTGTTTTTCCGCCAATGGCGCTGTCCACCATACCGAGCAGGGTTGTTGGTACCTGAACCACGTCGATTCCCCTCATGTATATCGAGGCAACGAATCCAGCCAGGTCGCCGACGGTTCCCCCTCCCAGCGCTACGATCGTTGATTTCCTGTCGAGTCCGCACCCAAGGAGCTTCCCGAGGACCTCCTCCACAGTCTCCCATGTCTTCGCCTCCTCCCCGTCGGGGACCAGAATGAGTTCAATATCCCTGCCGATGGATTCGAGGAGATAACCGTACAGGTCGTTGATGATAGGCGTGGATATGACCGCAATCTTTCCATTCCCGGGTAGATGGTCCCCCAGCCTATCTACTAGTCCTGTTCCGATGATAATGGGGTAAGAACGGGCCCCCAGGCCCACGCTGATCGTCCGCATGGTTACAACCTTCTGTTGACCGCACCGATGATGGGCTTGATGTCGTTCATGAAGAACTTGAACTCCTCGGGGCTCAGGCTCTGGGCACCATCGCAGAGCGCCTCATCTGGGTGCGGGTGGACCTCCACCATGATCCCATCCGCCCCAGCGGCGATCCCTGCCTTTGCTAGGGGCCCCACCAGCGACCGTGTGCCCGTGCCGTGGCTCGGGTCTATGATGACGGGCAGGTGGCTGATCATGTGGAGTATGGGCGCGGCGCTTATGTCCACCGTGTTCCTGGTGATCTGCTCGAACGTCCTGATGCCCCTCTCGCACATTATCACGTCAAGGTTGCCCTCGGCCAGGATGTACTCGGCGCAGCCCAGCCACTCATTGATGGTGGCAGACATCCCCCTCTTGAGCATCACGGGCTTGTCTGCCCTGCCGACGCTCTTCAGCAGCGGGAAGTTCTGCATGTTCCTTGTCCCTATCTGGAGTATGTCGGCGTAGGTCTCGACCAGCTCTACCTCGCTGGGGTCCATGACCTCTGTTACTATCGGTAGACCCGTCTCGTCCCTGGCCTCGGCCAGCAGCTTGAGTCCTTCCTCTCCGAGGCCCTGGAAGCTGTAGGGCAGGGTTCTTGGCTTGAACGCCCCTCCCCTAAGTATCTGTGCCCCCGCCTCTTTGACAACTATCGCGGCCTCTAGGACCTGCTCCCTGCTCTCAACGCTGCAGGGACCAGCCATGATTACCACCTGGTCCCCCCCGATCTCTATTCCGTTGAGTTTGATGATTGTCTTCTGGGACTCATAGCTCCTGACCGCGAGCTTGATCTTCTTGGGGATGGGAATATCGCAGGCCGGCATCACCATGGCGATACCTCCTCATGTGTTTGGTTAATAAGTGAAATGGGCACATGTAGCTGTCTACCTGGTTGATTGATTTCGGTAGTGACAGTTTCTTTGTTTGGTTGCTTGCTTAGAGGCATGCCTAAGATTGCTCCCTCTGATTCGACTTTAGTTAATGGAATTGGCGCATTGATTACACCGCGTTATCGCTTCTAGTACCTTGAACTCTAATAAGCCTATTGTAATGGAGGAATAATCCATACACTATTTTACATAGAGGGCTCAACTTCGCTGACCCTCAACACCCTTAAAACCGCGGGAGGCGCAAGAAATTCCATGAGTGAAGAGACCTCCCCCCTTACCAGGTTGATGCAGGCCGAGGGGTTCAAGCCCTTCAGCGGTCCGGACGCGTTCCGTGTGCTAGCCAAGGCAAAGGAGAGGCTCAACCTTGAAAAGATGGAAATGGATGACATCCTCAAGGCCGTCTCAAGCCTTGGCTCCCTCATGGAGACCGAGATTGCGTTAATCTACGCCCTCCAGGACCAGATATGCACCCGTTGCGGGTGGTGCTGCACAGAGAACACCTCACTCAGGGTATCAAAGGACGAGTTGAAGAATATCGCCGCCTTCAAGAAGAGCAGCTACAAGAAGCTCAAGAAGAGGATCAGGGCGAGGCCGAGGAAGGACAGGACCCTACGGGTGACAAGGCATCCCTGCCCCTTTTACGAGGATGGGTGCAGCGTCTACCAAATCAGGCCAGGTGTGTGCCGCTCGTACCCAACAAGCAAGATATTGTCAGCACTGGCGGGGGGTGGTCCTTATCCCGACAAATGCGAGATCAGCGACGACCTTTTGGCGGAACTCGTAATCAAACGTGCGCTGGAGGAGAAGATGTCCAGGGAGAACCCTGAGCTCATCAAGGAGTTAGCCGATAAGAAGCGGGATGAGATGGGCCGCCTATCCCAGATGACCCAGGCCCAGCGGTTCCAGTACCTTGTTAAACACCACAGGGATCGGTTAAAGCAGGCCGAATGACAAAGATTTAATCAACCATAGCACCGTCTCCGAGTAGGAGACCAACTCATGAAGCACATTATACTCGACACGGACCCGGGTATTGACGACGCCCTGGCTTTCATCCTCGCATTCAACAGCCCCGAGCTGAAGGTGGAGGCCGTCACCACCGTGGCGGGCAACGTGAACCACACCAAGGGCCACAAGAACGCCAAGAGGCTGCTGGAGTTCCTCGCCGTCGAGGATGTTCCCGTGTGCGCTGGAGCGGTGACCCCCCTGGTCAAGAAGCTGGGTCACGCTGAGGAGTTCCACGGAAAGACGGGGCTAGGCGACTCCACGCTCCCTGAGCCCACGATGAAGACGGATCCCAGGAGCGCCGTTGATATCATCCTGGAGAAGGCTGATGAGCTGGGAAAGAACCTGACGCTGGTAGCGGTGGGTCCCCTGACAAACATAGCCGTGGCGATTCTGGCGGATCCCATGCTCCCCGAGAAGGTAGACAAACTGGTTATCATGGGCGGCGCCTTCAACCTGACCCCCTACGGCCACGGGAACGCCAACAGCGTAGCGGAGTTCAACATCTGGCTGGATCCGGAGGCCGCCAAGATCGTTTTCAATAGCGGAATCCCCATGGTGGCCGCCGGGCTGGACACCACCACCCACCCCGATTACAGGATGAGCAGAGAGATGTTCGAGGGCATCGTCGCCAAGGGCAACAGGACCACAGACCTGGTCAACGACCTTTGCAGGAGCCTCGTGGAGAGGTTCAACGGTTTCAGCCTCCACGATCCCCAGGCGATGGCTTACGTCATCGACCCCACCATGTTCACCACTGAAAAGTACAAGGTGGACGTGGAGTGCACCGGGGAGTTAACTCGTGGCATGACTGTTGTGGAGAGGCGCCTCTACCGTATAGTCAAGGACGAGGCAAACGTCGACGTGGTTGTCAAGGTGGACGCCGACGGGTTCCTGGGACTCATCAAGGAAAGAATCTCAGGTGAGTAGATGGCTGAACTCATCTGCCTAGGAGCCATCAACTGGGATATCAACCTGTTCATGGAGCGGCTTCCCCGGCACGGAGAGGAGGTTCCCGTCAAGGAGATCCAGAGGGTCTCGGGCGGCACGGCCGCCAACGTGTCCGTGGCGGCGGCCCGTATCCTGGGGAGGGATAGGGTGGCGTTCATTGGGGCCCTGGGGGAGGACAGTATCGCCGAGGAGCAGATCAGGATACTCGTTGACGAGGGAGTTGACCTGGGAGGCATCCTCCTTGTGCCAGGTGAGGAGTCCGGGCAGGCCTACATCAGCATCAGCGATGATGGGGCGAACGAGATTCACACCTATTTCGGTGCCAACCTCAGGATCACGGGGGACCACATAGCCGACAAAGAGAGGCTTGAGATCATCAAGGGGGCCAAGGTATGTGTCATCATGGACCCGCCCATCGAGACAGCGAAACGGATGGCGGATGAGTGCAGGAGGCACGGCGTCAAGGTGATCTGGGACCCAGGTGTCTACGCCGAGGAAGGCCTGTCAGCGCTCCTGCCAACGCTGGGGA
>JABXKY010000299.1 GCA_013619005.1 Candidatus Bathyarchaeota archaeon
CGCCCTCGAACACGTTTGCCCCTATGAAGCAGTTCTCAGGGTAACCCGATGAGTCAAAGCTTCGCCCGTCGAGTTCCAGTGAGGCGCCCTCGGTTAACCCCTTCTCTATGTAGCCCACCACACCTTTCTTTCTGCGCTCGTTCTGCATGGGGCCCATCTGGGTTCCCTCCTCTAGTCCGTACCCCATCTTGATCTTCGCCGCGGCGTCCTTGATGAGCCCCAGTATTTTATCGTTGAAACCCGGGTCCTCCTCCGTGAGCACCAGGTTGGCACCTGCGAGGCATCGTTGACCCGTGTTGCCGAAGAAGCTGGACAGAAGGCTTGAGATAGTTGATGGGACATCAGCGTCAGGCATCACTATGAGGTGGTTCTTGGCGCCGCACTGTGCCTGCACCCGCTTCCCCGTGGTGGCGCACTGCTTGTAGATTATGTCCCTGCCGATCTTGGTGGATCCTACGAAGCTGACGCCCTTGATCTTGGGGTTCGCCAGTATCTCTGTTACCGGTTTAACGTCTCCGTTGACCAGGTTGATGACCCCTGGCGGGAACCCCGCCTCGTCTACCAGCTCCATGAACTTCATCATGCTGAGGGGTGTCCAGGGGCTGGGCTTCAACACGTAGGTGTTGCCCGTCGCGACGGCGGTGGGCAGGTACCATAGTGGCACCATGAAGGGGAAGTTGTATGGGGCTACGCAGGAGAAGACGCCCATGGGCTGCTTGATGAGTATCTCGTCGATGCCCCTGCTGATGTCCTCCAAGTTGTAACCCATCATGAGGCTGGGTATTCCAGCGGCGACCTCAACGTTCTCGATGCCCCTGCGCACCTCCCCGCGGCTCTCGTCGATGATCTTTCCGTGCTCCATGGTGCAAACCCTGGAGATGGTCTCAAAGTTGTCCTCCAGGAGCTGTTTGAGCCTGAAGAAGTACCTTGAACGGGTGAGCGGCGTCGTGCGCCTCCAGCTGGGGAAGGCATCGCTGGCGGCGTCAACCGCCGCCTTGACGTCCTCGGCGTTGCCGAGGGGTACCTTGGCTACCGTCTTCAATGTGGCTGGGTTGATTATGTCCCTGTACTCCTCCGATGTGGACTCCACCCAGTCTCCGTCGACGTAGTTCTTGATCTTGTTTACGCCCTTGATGGGCTCTTCTAGAATTACCATTGCATATCACCTATTTTCATCAGGATTGAACGTTGAATACTTGATGAAAGACGTATTTAATTGGTGTCAGGGACAGCGTGCATAAAGGCTCATGTTTTTGCAGGGTGTATCCTTGTAAAACCTCAAATAACTCACCATTGGTTACTGTTTATGGCTTCCACGGGCTCCAAGTCAGGGAGTAGGCTCCAGTTCATAGATTACACCCGTGGGCTTATTATGGCGATAATGGCCTGGGACCATGTCTCAGGTTTCTGGAACAGGTTCCACCAGGGAGGCGAGGGGGTTCAGGGGGCTATGCGACCCTTCCTGAACACCACATGGTTCCTCGTGAGGTTCGTGAGCCACTACTGTGCGCCTACCTTCATCTTTCTGGCGGGTACCGTGCTGGCTCTGTCCACCATCAAACGGGTGAGCAGGGGCGAGTCCCAGCTAAGCATCAGCGGCAGGATGATAATTAGGGGAGTTGTGCTCCTTGTGGCCGAGGTGCTGCTGGTGTCCAAGGCCTTCGGCAACACCCCATGGGCGTACTTCGGCGTCATCGCGTGCATCGGCGTATCTTTCATCATATTCAGCGTGGCTAGGAGGCTGCCCAACTGGGTCATTCTAGCTCTGAGCCTTTTCATAGTGTTCAACCACAACTTCATGAACATTGATTTCATCCCCAACGACGTGGCTTGGGGCCACTACCTGAGGGTGATTCTCCACGAGCCCAACTTCGAGATGAGGCCATGGGTCGGGTTGTACCCCATCTTCCCGTGGATAGGCGTCATGGGGCTCGGATGGATATTCGGGTCAACCATCAGCGATTACTCCCCCGAGCAGATCAGGGGCCTCGAGCAGCCCCTGAGAAAGATTGGATGGGCATCGATAGGACTATTCATTCTTGTTAGGGGGATCAACGGCTACGGCAACCTGTTGCCCCGGCAGGGATGGTCACTGGTTGACTGGCTCTACGTGAGCAAGTACCCTCCCAGTCAGGCGTTCCTCCTATGGACCCTCGGCGGTATGTGCCTGTTCATGTCGTATGCATTGAAGCATCAGGACAGGGCCGATTTCAATGAAGGGCTAAGCGGGGTTCTGAACCAGTTCGGGAGGACGCCGCTGTTCTTCTACCTGACCCACCTGTGGCTGTACAGGCTTAGACTTCCGGGGGCACCTGGTTTGTTCTACATGCCCATGACCCCCACGCTGGGTTTCTGGGTACTGGGCCTGTGGGCGTTATACAAGCTGTGCGTGCGTTACGAGGTTTTGAAGAGGAGGCACCCGAGGTCGGTGTTGCAGTACATATAGGGGTGATGTGATGGGGGAAAAGATTAGCCGCAACATGTTCATCGTGATCCTGGCAGCCGCGTTGCTCATCACCGCCGCCAACCAATTCATGAACCCGCTTGCCTACGAGGTGATCGAGGAGGAGACCCAGTGGTACAACCGGGCGGGCGTTAACTTTGAGGGCGACAGGGGGATGAGGTTTAACTACAGCAAGCTGGGGGACCGCAGGCTCAGCTATGAGGAGGGCTACTCCTTCAGGGTCAGGTACGAGAACGAGACCCACCTGCCAAACATGGCGTTCTCGTGGGACGACTTGATGCCCATGAACATGAGCGTGGCGGCGTACGTGAGCTACAACAAGTCAGATGTGGAGGCCGTGTACAGCTTCGGGGAGCCCGTCAACGCGTCGTTACATGATCACTACATGATGTACAGCGGGTTCGACAGGATCAGTGAATCAGGTAATCGCACGGGTTACGTCGGTTACTGGAACTGCTCAAACAGCGCCAGGTCCCTCACCCTCATCGTGGAGCACGATATTGATGCCAACCGCACAGAGCTTTTCCGAATATTCAACCACACCAGGGTCACCATCACCGACCACTACCCGGGTCAGAGGCCCCGGTCAGAGGGCTCCCTTGATCTCCCATTCGACGTGGACACCCTCATCAACGTGGCATTGATGATCATGCTCACCATAGGGTTCAGCTTCACGTTCATGATGGAGGGCTTCCCCAACTTTGCCCACACGAGCTACGCGGGGATGGGATCCCTCGTGAGCTTCTACCTGACCAGGTTCTTCAACTTTAACCCGTATGACACCTGGCCGTTTGCTGCCCTGTTCGGCGGGCTCCTCGGCGTGGCCCTGTACAGATTCATAGTCAAGCCCATCAGGCGCCACGGTGGCTACCAGGATATCACCCTGACCCTCACGTTCATAGTGATCGCGCAGGTTCTGCCATATTTCTACCTGATCTTCAACTACTGGTCCAGGTACGGGGCTGGCGAGGCGGCTAGAGGGTACAACCTGGGCGGCTACGATTTCAACTACAACGGCATCCCCGGGATAGCCATCATGAGTACCGCTGCGTGCATACTGCTCATCATCGGTCTCAGGTACTTCCTGACCCAGAACAAGATAGGGCTGAGCCTCAGGGCCGTGGCCGAGAACGAGGGCCTCGCGGCGACGATCGGGGTTAACACCACCCAAGCCCACTACGCAAGCTGTTTCGTCTCCGGC
>JABXKY010000232.1 GCA_013619005.1 Candidatus Bathyarchaeota archaeon
GGCTCGGAGGAGATGAAAAGGAAGGCTAGGAACACCATATTCAGCAACATACCGGCCCTTGAGAAGCATATGGACATGATCCACTACCAGGAGCTGGTGCCCGAGAAGGCCACATGGAACATGAACGCCGGCTTCGGCGACGTCAAGACCCCCATCGATAACATGTACTGCGTGGGCAGCGACTCCTTCAAGCGCAGCATGGGCCTGACCAGAACCAGTTACTCCATAATCAAGATGCTGGAAACCGTCAGGGCAGACGGTAACCTGTAGAGCCCATATTAATGATTAATTCCAAGGGCTCGTGAATCTGGGAACCCCTTAAAAGAAACCCCAGTGCCGCTTACTGGTATGGGCAAATGCGACACCATCGAGCTGCTGAGGCTGGAGGGAAGGTACCTCAAGTTCATCGTGGAGAACCACACAGAGCTCAACCTGCTGGAGCACGTGGAGAAATGCGAAGAGTGCCAGAAGGAGATACTCAGGGCAGTGGAGAAAGACGAGCCCCTGGCTGACTACGGCAACCTGTTCCAGAAGGAGGTGGAGGACCAGATCGTGCCCCAGTCAAGCGACTACAGGAACCCGGTCAACTTCATCAACGCCCGCATCCAGTGGAGGAAGCGACGCCTCAAGGAGCTCATGGAGAACGCCGAGATGGAGCTAAAGAGCCTCAGGGCTCGACTAGCGGACCCCTAGCTTCTCAGAGAGTTCCTCTAAACCCTTTGTGTAATCGCTCCACATCCTGCCCCCCGTCACGCCTCCGTCCACGACGATGGTCTGGCCGTTAACAAAGCTGCTGTCATCACTCGCCAGCCATAAGGCCGCCTTCGCAATATCCTCCACCGAGCCCGCCCGTTTGATGGGCTGCACACCGGTGAACGCGTCTTTTATCACCCCCAGTTTGGACTCGGCCTCGTCAACGGGCACCCCCCTCGCCATGGCGATCATGGGTGTGGGTATGAACCCGGGGAGGACGCAGTTGACCCTGATGTTGTCCTCCCCCAGCTCCATGGACACAGATTTCGTGAACTGTATGACCCCAGCCTTGGAGGCGCTGTAGATGTGGTTCCCGTACCCCGTCCTGATTGCCGCGACGCTAGCCGTGTTAATGACGCTGCCGCCGCCCTGCTTCCTCATCTGCCGCGCCGCGTACTTAGTCCCTAGGAATACGCCCCTCAGGTTCACCGCCAGGGTCCTGTCGAACGCCTCCACCGTAACCGAGTCCAGGTCGCCAACCGCGCCCGCGATGCCCGCGTTGTTGAACACGCAGTCCAGCCTTCCATGCTTTCCCACTGTGAACTCGATTCCCTTTTTCACGTCCTCCTCGCTGCTCACGTCCATGTGCACGTAGTGGGCGCCCACCTCTTCCGCGAGAGCCATGCCCCGTTCATCCTGGATATCTCCGATAACGACCTTGCATCCTTCCGAGGAAAACAACCTGACGGTTGCCTCGCCTATCCCGGACGAGCCGCCCGTGATCAGGGCCACCTTTCCCTCAAGCCTATTCATGTGTATGAGGAGACCTGTGGGTTGAAACAGTTTTCCACCCATTTTCACCATGCGCCTCCCCACGTTCCCCCCTCAGGGTTATATCAGGAAACGTGAACCAAGTCCCATGCGTATATTATACAGGGTGATAGAGGAGCACAAGGCATCTTTCGATTACGCCTTCATCGCCGAGAAAGGGGAGGCCGTCTCGATGGGCAAGGAAGACCACGAGATGCCCGGATGGTTCTGGTGTAAAAACTCCACCGGGCTTGAGGCTTGGGTGCCCAGTACCCACATTGATATCGACGGCAAGACCGCCGTTTTCAATCAGTCATACAACAGCGTCGAGCACAACGCCAAGCCGGGGGAGACTGTCCAGTACCTAGGCGAGTCCCTCGGCTGGATAGAGTGTCTAAACAAGGAATGGAGATACGGGTGGATTCCCACCCCGAAACTGGAAAGAGTCTAGTCCTCTGGGTGGAGCTCGACGACCATCCAGGCCTCGACGCATATCCACCCCGGGTTATAGCACGGGATAGCCGCCCTAGCGGGCTTGCCCTCGGGGTTTCCGAATACCTCCACCAGGAGGTCAGTCATTCCGTTGAGTACAGCCGGCTGGTCCTGGAAGCCAGGCTTGCCGTTGACGAAACCCACTACCTGCAGCACCTGCTTGATCCTGTCAAGGCTGCCAAGCTGTGCCTTGAGCTGGGCCAGGCAGTTGAGCCCCACCTCACGGGCTCCCTGATACGCCTCCTCAACCGTGATGCCCTCGCCAATCGCGGCCCTTGTGGTTGTCTTGAACGGCCCCTGACCGCAGCTGAACGCGATGTTTCCAGCCCACTTTGCTCCGATATAGTTCCCCAGATACTGGGGAGCCTCTGGCAACTCTATGCCGAGTTCCTTGATTCTTGCTTCTACGCTCATAGCCAATCAGATGAAGGCTGAGGCTATAACTTTAACCAGTTAAAGGTAGGGGCAGTAGCTGGACTCGCGCTGGTATACAGCGTCATATCCCTTGTCAGAGAGCCTGAACCCCTCCGGGACCTCATCAACGAGCCCATCGGACACGAGTTTGGTCAAGTTGCGTGATACATCGTCCCTTTCGAACTCAAGGGCGTCCGCAAGCCTATCAGAGGAGTAGCCTGGAGCCCTGTTCCTGTTAACGTACAGCGCCTGGAGGAGGCCCATGCAAACCTCGTTACCCTCAGGTATCACGGGTAACAAACCCATTTGGGGCCATAAATGGTTTACCGAGGTGAAACAGCGGTTCCAACTTTGAAACAGGGAATCCGCGGGGTTCCTCAAGTACGGTTACTGACACAGCTAGTCTCGGTTAAAATGAAAGCAACCAAGAAAACGATGATCGCGACGCTCATGATCGTTATGGTGCTCGCGACGGGGATCACCCCCATCATTGCGCAGTCCGACAACGCGCTGGACAGTAACAGCCTAGCTGGCAGGGACACCGCCTCCAGTGCAGGGAAAGGCAAACCCATGTGGGTCCAGCGGGTGCAGCAGTACAAGGAGAACCTACGGCAGAGGATCCAGACAGGGACCACCCCCGAGGAGATCGACCTTAACGACCTCGACGAGGCAACTATAGCGACCAGGCTCGCAGAGGTGGAGGCAGCCGGCGAGATCGAGGGAGAGGAGACCATAGTCGGAGGACTCTGGATACTCAACGCACGAGGCGTGACGGTGGCAATCTCACCGGTGACCGACGCGGCTGAAACGAACACCCGTATCGGCCTTCAGCTGGTAGCCGAGAAGATCAAGGCAACCGAGTACGGCGTCCTCTACGAGGTCCACTGGGGCAGGATACTGCACGACGGCGAGAACGTGGAGATCGAGGGACTCGCGGTCCTTGACAGCGACGGGGTCTTCTACATGGCCCTTGAGGGCGAGGACCTGAGCTTCAAGGCTATAGGGAGAATCGCCCCCGCCAAGATGGGCGTCAGGGTGGTCATGAAGGGCTACATGACACACGACGGGGTCGAGTACAGCCACACCATGAGGGGACGGGCGATCCCCTTCGGGTGGTACAACAGGCTAACCAACCAGCTCCGCAGGAGAGCGACGCCGGAAAACGCTCCGGATGTAGCCCCCGAGATCGAGCCAAGTAGATACACCGTCAAACCGAACAGTATGACAACTGCCTAACCCCGTTTTTT
>JABXKY010000041.1 GCA_013619005.1 Candidatus Bathyarchaeota archaeon
TCCGTTTCCTGATCCCTCTTGGCACTCTGCTCCTTTTGTCATCAATCGGGATGGCCATGAGGTTCGGCAGGATGAGGGGGTACCTCAGGGAGGCGTCGGTTATCTCGGCTATCAAGTTCGTCTTGGTGCCAACCAGCGTCTACCTATTGGGGGCCTTCATTGGGCTGGGCAGTGTTGACGGCGGCTTGCCCCTGAAGGTGGCCGTGACTCTCGCCTCCATGCCCGTCGCGTTCACCGCCATGGTTCCTCCCACATTGTACGGTCTCGATGTTGACCTGGCGAACACCAACTGGTTCGTGACCACGACGCTTTTACTGGTGGTGGTCCCCGTACTTTCACTGGTTCTCTGACCAGCAATCACCTCTTATCCGCGTTTCATGGTCTATTGTGTATGGAGCCAAGCGCGGCGAAACAGATGCTTCTTGACAGGGTCGAGGCTGACAGGGAGATGCTTGTGGCCTTCCTCAGGGGGTTCCTGAGGGCCAGGAGCCCCAACCCACCGGGGGATACCCGGGAGGCGACAAGGTACATCACGGATTACCTTGACGGGAAACGAATAACCTACGACGTGGTTGGGCCTGACCCCGAGAAACCCAACATCGTCAGTAGCTTCAAGTCTCAGGTTGAAGGTAAGAGGCTGATACTGAACGGCCACATCGACGTATTCCCCGTGGGCACAGGTGAGGGATGGAGCCAAGACCCATGGGGCGGTGAGCTTGTTGACGGCAAGGTCTACGGTCGCGGTGCGTGCGACATGAAGGCGGGTACCACGGCGTCGATATACACGTACATCGTGCTCCACGAGCTAAGGGACCAGCTCAAGGGAAGCGTCACCTTGACGGCGGTAAGCGACGAGGAGACAGGGGGCAGGCTAGGAGCTGGGTGGCTCATAGAGAACGTCCCCGAGACCCTTGGTGATTGCTGCATCAACGGTGAGCCCAGCAGCCCCTACACGATCCGGTTCGGTGAAAAGGGCATCCTGTGGCTCAAGATAATGGTCAAGTCCCCGGGAGGACACGGCGCCTACCCCCACCTTAGCGTGAACCCCATCAAGGTGGCATCCAAGGTGATAACCGAGCTGGAGACACTGAACGATATCCCAGTTCCCTACCCTGACAACCTGCGGAAGGTTATTGATGAGGGCAGGGAGGCGGCCGAGAAGGCCCTGGGTGAGGGCGGCGCCGAGGTCATGAGCAGGCTCAGCGTCAACATCGGTACCATCGAGGGGGGCCTCAAGGTTAACGTCATCCCGAGGGAGTGCAGCTTCGAGGTGGACCTCCGACTACCCCCTGGTCTGAGCAAGGAGGATGTGATGCCCAGTGTTGAGAAGATCGTATCAAAGTACCCCGGGGCGTCAGTGGAGGTTATGCGTTACGATGGCCCCCTCTGGAGCCTACCTGACTCCGAGATGGCTTCTATCATGCGGGGGAACTCCAGACTGCTGGGGATTGACCCGGTTCCCATCGTGAGCCTGGGCGGGTCCGACCTCAAGTTCTGGAGCAGCAAAGGCATCCCGTCGTACTACTACGGTCCCATGAACCACGGCATGGGGACCATTGACGAGTACGTTGAGGTGGAGGAGTTCATCCACATAGTGAAGGTGCACCTCCTCTCAGCCTACGAGTACCTCACAAATTAAACTGGCTAGCCTCAGATGCCCTCATCTAAAACCCGCCTGAGGAGCATCGCCGAGTACTCCGTCAGGTAGTATCTCTGTTTGCTTCTGGAATAGTAAACCAGCCCCAGCTTCCTCCACTTCACGGACTCCTTGGATGAGACCAACTGTACAGGAGCACCCTCATGGACGGCTCTCTTGAAGACGGATATGTTCTCCGCGATAATATAGGAATCACTTAGCACGTCAAGGCTATCTGTCTCATTCATCGCCTTTCGTTCCAGACAGAACCAAAATTCGTTATAAACAATTTTTCAAGATTACACCAGAATTTGATCCTAATCTACAATAAGAAAGGTGTGGGATGAGGGATTTCCACCCACATTTACTGATATAGTAATTGGCTTAATCGCACGCGTTAAAACAGTGACCGATACCCACGATTTTATTATCTCTATCTGAGCTGAAATGGAGACTTGGAAGTGAGCGAGTCAGAGAGCATCAACTCTCCGGTCTTGATAATTCTCTGTCTTTTGGATACATAATCAACTCCTGCCTGCTCCATGGCCAGCATCACTGCACACGTTACCGGTGGGGCAGTAATGTACACGAAACGGGCACGTGGCGCCAACTCAAGCACCATCTCTCTTATCGTGTCCTGAAGTATTGGACTGCCCTTGTAGAGGCTCCCAGATAGAACCACATCGAACTCCTCGTCTTCAATACAAAGCTGACGTATTATTCCACACGCCATATCTCCCAGCCCTTCACCCAGCCAGCGAATTGATTCCTTTGCTATCTCATCCCCCTCGAGGGCTGCCTGAAAAACCGTTAACGCAAGATCAGCGTCAAGGGTGTAACGATTACGAGTGATTCCCGCTAACAGGTCCTCCACATCCACTGCTCCAAGCTGCTCAACAAACATCTCTGAGAGGTTTGTTGGTTTACCGCGAAGCGACCAAGCCTTGGAGATATCCCCAACTGCCCGCCGAACCAGGGCACCACCACCTCCAACCTCCCCAAACAACGTGCCATGACCAGTTAGCTGCGCTAGTTTTCCGTGCTTATCACGTCCTCGCGCATTTGCCCCGGTCCCAGCCACAACGGATACCCCCCATCCGTTACTGGACCCGGCTAACAACCCTGGTCCAGCGTCGTTCATCAAACCGTATGGCACATCTATTCCAAGTGAACCAATCACTCTACGTAACATGGGTAAATCTTCAGACCAATTATATCCGGCAATACCGAAGCCAGCGGCGGCTATGTCCTCAAGTGAAATATTGGCTGAAGTTACAGCTTGTGTAATTATGTCATTCAATAGGTGCTGGAACGCTTCTTCTCCGATTGATTCATGGTTTCCCGAACCGCCAACACCGAAACCCACGGCGCATCCATTTTCATCGCATATCAACGCGTGGCTTTTCGAGTTACCGACATCTACACCGAGAAAATACCGCACCATTCTGACTTAATTTCATTGAAAGCACTATATCAGACTTTAATGTGAACACAATCAAACACCAGCAACGATTAAAGAAAATGTCAATCCTTGAACTGGGGAAGATAACCTCGATTCGTTTTCAACAAGTCCTGTAAAACGGCCTCCACCTTATCTGCTGAAGGCCCCAGGGGATGCGCTAACAATGCTTGATAAGCCACGTCTCTATCTCCATAAACCGCCGCTTTCACTGTTAGCAATTCATAGTTTTTTACGCTGGCTAATAGCCCGTTGCACGCTGAAGGAAGCGGATCGGCTTTGATTGGTTTAACCCCGTTCCTATTGACCTTGCATGGCATTTCTAGCACCCAGTCCCCGGGGTAACCAGAAATCACCCCATTGTGCGGAATATTCAGAATTTGAGTCTCGTCTAGGTCGTTGTAATGCGCGTCTAGCAGCTGGGTTGCCACTGTGGAGTAATGTGCTCCTCCCCGTTTCATCAAATCATCCGGCGGTTCCGTTCTATTGGGTTCACTGTACTGGCGTAGCAGGTTTGCTTCAATCTCGATGACCTGTTCGGCTCTACTAGGAGGCCA
>JABXKY010000010.1 GCA_013619005.1 Candidatus Bathyarchaeota archaeon
GCGAGGTTCACGACGCCGACGTGATCCAGACCGTGTGCAAGAAATGTGGCAAGCCCCTGTTCGCCAGGTACGACCTTGAGGCTGTCAAGGAGTCAGTTACCCGTAGGGAGCTGGTGGGCAGGGAGTCCACCATGTACCGCTACTTCGAGATGCTTCCCATCAAGGATAGGAAGAACATCGTGTCCCTGGGCGAGGGCTGGACCCCCCTGACCTCCGCCAAGACGGTTGGCAAGGAGATAGGATTAAAGGACCTGTGGATCAAGGACGAGGGAATCATCCCCACCGCCAGCTTCAAGGCAAGGGGCCTGGGGATGGCCATAAGCAAGGCCAAGGAGCTGGGCATCAAGAGCGTGGCACTGCCCTCAGCGGGCAACGCAGCCGGGGCCATGGCCGCCTACGGCGCACGAGCCGGGATGGACGTCTATGTTTTCATGCCCAAGGACGCCCCGAAGGTCAACATGGTCGAGTGCCATATCGTTGGGGCAAAGGTGGTCCTAGTTGACGGCCTCATCAGCGACGCCGGAAAGCTGGTTAAGGGGGGCATGGAGCCCATGCAGTGGTTCAACGTGGCAACCCTCGGGGAGCCCTATAGGATCGAGGGAAAGAAGACCATGGGCATCGAGGTCGCGGAGCAGTTTGACTGGACATTGCCTGACGTCATAGTCTACCCTACGGGTGGAGGGACGGGCATCATAGGCATGTGGAAGGTCTTCGATGAGCTTGAGGAGCTTGGATGGATCGGCAGCGAGCGGCCCAGGATGGTCTCCGTCCAGACCGAGGGTTGCGCCCCCATAGTCAAGGCCTACGACGAGGGCAAGGAGGAGAGCACGTTCTGGGACGACGCCGAGACCAAGGCCTCGGGGCTGAGGGTCCCCAAGGCGTTAGGGGATTTCCTGGTGCTCAGGTCCACGCGTGAGAGCGGGGGTAAATGCATAGCCGTCAGCGACGATGAGCTCATGGCGGACGTGGGCCAGATCAGCAAGGCCGAGGGGCTGTTCGTGTGCCCAGAGGGGGCGGCCACCATGTCCGCGTTGAAGAGGATGCTGGCAGAGGGCTCTGTTGACAAGGACGAGAGGGTGGTGCTGTTCAACACCGGGAGCGGCCTCAAGTACACCGACCTTTTCAAGGTCGAGGCGCCCGTGGTTGACCCGTCCAAGCCCTTTGATTACGGCACCCTCAAGTAGCAAAACTCTCTTTTCTTCACAACCTTTTTCCCAGAGAACAGTACTCTCAACGAGATACCCATGCGAGAGGCTCACGTTTTCGCGCCAGGACACCTCACGGGGCTCTTCCAGATTTGTACCGACCCCGAGAACCCGTTGGAGAAGGGAGCCAGAGGCGCGGGTGTAAGCCTCACCGAGGGAGTGCACACAAGGGTCAGGGTCGAGGAAGCCGAGGAGACCTCTTATAGCATCAGCATCAACGGCCAGAAGAAACGGGAGGCCCTCGTGAGCGAGAAAGTGGTCGGGAGGTACCTACCGAGGGTCAGTGAGCCTGTCAATATCACCATCAAGCACACCATAGAGACCCCTATGACCGCGGGCTTCGGCAGCAGCGGGGGAGGGGCGCTGAGCCTCAGCCTTGCCCTTAACAGGGCGCTTGAAACTGGCCTCTTAAGGGTAGAGGCCGCGCAGATCGCGCACGTGGTCGAGATCGAGTGTAAGACGG
The DNA here is from genome assembly GCA_013619005.1 of Candidatus Bathyarchaeota archaeon. Taxonomy (GTDB): domain Archaea; phylum Thermoproteota; class Bathyarchaeia; order TCS64; family TCS64; genus RBG-16-57-9. Next base: position 1,669 of record JABXKY010000010.1, read on the forward strand.
GCCTCGGCAGCGTGTTCGCGGCCAATAATGGAGGCTTGGGTGTCCTTTACAAACCCGGTGCCCCGGGTATCGGGGAGGGCTTCACAATGGAGGACACGTCTGGGTTGGACGTTATCTATCTCTACTATGGGCCAATTCGCACAAAGGAGGCCCTGAGTAACCCCGAGCTCGTAGCCAGGATCAACCAGATTGGCGGCAGTTATGTCGATGAGTTGCACGAGAGCCTCACCCAGGAACGGTTCTTGAAGTACTCCAGGCTGTTCACTGACCACGTGGGACTTGCTACACCCAACCTGAGGAAGGTATTCGACCTGATGGACCCCGAGGGGTACACCTTCACCATGGCAATGTTCGGCGAGGTGGCTTACACGATCCAGCCGAGGGAGGAGACTTCGAGGGTCCTTGAACTCCTTGAACCCATCGACTGCGAGCCAAAGGTTTGCGGCATCGACAAGCATGGCACTATTTTCATCTGAGAAAATACGTGAATTGATGTGAAAACCCCTTTCGGGGCAGAATTGTTGATTTAGAGCCTAGCCGCGATCAGGAGCTCGGTGATGTAGTGAGTCATGAACACCGGCCTCGGCACCTTCCTGCTCATCTCAAGGAAGTGGTCAAAGCTGTTAGCCCGAAATACCCAAACATAGTTCCATTTAGCGTTCATGCTGCCGTACAGTCCCTCGTGGTCTACACCTGTCTCGATGCAGCTCTTCTGCATCTTCTTGTCGTGCTCCTTGAGGTCCTTTCGCGTACCCGCCCAGTCAAAGTATAGTAGGATTTTCATCCTTAATCCCCCCTACCTTCCCAAGGTTCAATATATCAGTATCGATCAATTTTTTGGTGTCCCCGTTTCGTCTCCAATCTTATCACTATTTACACGGATGATGCCCTAATTCACTGTAAATAATATTATCTCTCACAAGTGACGAGGTGTTCGTGAGAAGGGCCAAGTAGACCAAATCCTCTTATTTTTCCTCTACTTCCTCGCTCTCGTACTTGAACTGCATTTCGTATAGCTGCTTGTAAAGGCCATCCATCTCTATGAGCTCGTCGTGGCTGCCCTTCTCGGCTATCCCGCCCTCCTGGAGCACCACTATCATGTCCGAGTTGCGGACAGTGCTGAGCCTGTGGGCGATGATGATGCTGGTGCGGTTCCTGAAGACCCTCTCAAGGGCCTTCTGGATGATGAGCTCCGTGTACGCGTCTATGCTGCTGGTGGCCTCGTCCATTATCAGTATCCGAGGATCAGCCATCAACGCCCTGGCCAGGCTGATTAGCTGCCTCTGGCCGACGCTGAGCCTTCCCCCTCTCTCCCTGACATCGGTCTCGTAGCCCTCGGGGAGCTTCATTATGAAATCGTGGGCTCCCACGGTCTGGGCCACCTCGATGATCTCCTCGTCGGATGCCTCCAGGTTCCCGTACCTGATGTTCTCCATGATGCTGCCGCTGAACAGGAAGTTGTCCTGCAGCACCACGGCCATCTGCCTCCTCAGCGAACCCAGCTTAATGTCCCTCAGGTCGTATCCGTCAACCTTGACGGCCCCCTTCCTAGGGTCGTAGAACCTGTAAAGGAGGTTGATCATGGTGGTCTTGCCGACCCCGGTGGGCCCCACAAGCGCCACGGTGGTGTTGGGCTCTATCACCAAGTCGATGTCCTTGAGCACCGGGGTGTCGTCCTCGTACCTGAAGCTAAGGTCCTCGTACGTGATCCTCCCCTCTATCCTTGGCATCTTCTCTGCCCCGGTCTTGTCGCTGATGCCCAGGGGTGTGTCCATGATATCAAACACCCTCTCAGCTGCAGCCAAGGCGCTCTGTACGCTGTTCCAGAACCCGCTCAGGTCCTGTATGGGCATGAAAAACCTACCGATGTAGCTCATGAAGCCGAATAGCAGACCCACGCTCAGGGTTCCGTCCATGACCGCGTTGCCGCCGAACCATAGGACTAGGAAGTTGCCAATGGCGGTGA
>JABXKY010000259.1 GCA_013619005.1 Candidatus Bathyarchaeota archaeon
GATGTGTATAAGAGACAGGTCCTCACTTGGAAGGATATCAAGACCGCTGATCTTCAGTCCCACCGAATCAGCCACCTTGATAGAGAGCTCGTCATACACGTCGTCGTTAAAAGATTCCGTACTCCCTCCTATAGCGACATTGTACCTGAAATCCTCGGGGTTGCTCCTCCTCTCCCTGCCAACCACCTCGCCGTCGATAACGAAGCACCTGACATCATAACCCTGGTTGGGAACGAACTCCTGCAGGTAGAATACTCCCTGACTGAAGTTGCGAGTGTACCATACCATGTACTGGAGTAGGTCCTCTCTGCTCCTGATCATACTGAGCTTTGTCACACCAGTGCCCCTGCTGAGGCAGATAGGTTTCAACACGACCTCTTTTCCATCGTTTAGTAGCTTATCTGCGAAGTTCATGGCTTTTTCCACGTTCTCGGTTATCATGGTCGTAGGGTGGGGAAGACCCAGTTTCTTGAGCTGGAGGGAAAGATGCTCCTTACTGTAGTTGAGCATGGAGTCAACCGGGTTCACTACCAACCCGACCTCCTCAAGCTGCCTGAGAATTAGCATCCTGTGGACCAGCTCGAACGTGCTTCCCCTATGCAGCATGTTGCTAGGCACGTAGCTGAGCTGGTAGTCCGGGTTGAAATCGGGCAAAGTGATATCCCAGGGAGCCTTATAGTCCACAGGGATTCCCCTGTCCTTAAGCTCACTCCGCACCAGCCCCGTCTCACCCGTCGCCGGGTTGTCGGTGAATATTAGGACGCTCATCTGATCATATTCTGGGGGCACATTTCAGTGTTTAATTCTTTCCTAATTAAGATCAGAATCTGAAAAACATTTAAAACTCAGGGTATTATCTCACATCCCACCTACTAGGTAGATGTCAACTATGTCACTGAGTATCAACAGCAAGAGCCCACTCAAGATGCCCGTCAGCCCGCTTCAGGTACTATTGTTGACGCAACTGGAGGAGGGCCCCAAGTACGGCTACGAGATGCTCAAGCAGCTGAAGGACGAGTTCATGGGCACATGGACCCCAAAGACGGGCACCGTGTACCCTGCACTGAAGAGCCTTCGGAAGAAGGGCTTCGTGGATACCCAGGACTTGGACGGAACTGATTTCTACCACATCACCGAAGAGGGTAAGGCCCTTTTCGAGTTATTGCAGTCTCATGTAATGGAATCCGTTGATTTTTCGGTTAAGTACATCACGGTGATCTTCAAATGGCTCTCAACAGAGAGAAAACAGGGCGCCATCGAGCTTATGAACAGGCTGGCGCAGAAGGAACAAATCCTTTCCCATGATGTGTTGAAGGCGTTCACGGAGAGTATAGCTACGGATATTCGAGAACCATTCCTAAGACAGATAAAGGAAATGACCGAGCAGAGGCTTGTGGCCATAAACGCCATCCTGGAGGAGTATTAGGATGGATTACGTGATCGAGACCATAGGTGTAACGAAGACATACATGTCAGGAGGCAGGCCGCTTGAGGTACTCAAGGGAATAGACCTCAAAGTTGAGCCAGGAGAGTTTATGGCCATAATGGGCCCCAGCGGCTCGGGCAAGAGCACCCTACTGAACATGATTGGAGCGCTAGACCGGCCTACCTCGGGCAAGGTGTACATAAACGGGACCGATCTGTCCCAACTCAACGACAACCAGATAGCCGATGTGAGGAACACGGAGATCGGTTTCATCTTCCAGTTCTTCAACCTCATCCCCAGGATGGACGCCCAGAGCAACGTAGAGCTCCCCATGGCCATCAAGGGCGTATCAAGGACCCAGAGGAATAAGAGAGCCATGGACCTGCTGAACCTCGTGGGGCTCGGGGATAGATCCCACCACAAACCGAGCCAGCTCAGCGGAGGCGAGCAGCAGCGCGTCGCCATAGCCAGGGCACTGGCCAACGAGCCCAATCTTATACTCGCAGACGAGTTAACTGGCAACCTAGACAGCAAGACAGGGGCTGAAATAATGCTCCTCCTAAAACAGCTCAACAAAGAAGAAGGCAAAACCTTCATCTTCATCACCCACGACTCTCAGGTGGCGCAAAACACGGACCGTCTCGTCAGTTTCAAGGACGGAGTGATCGAGGGGGAGAAAAGTATCAAGGAAATGATCTAGATGAATAAAATGAACAAGTTTTCAGTAATCCTGCTCATCGCCACATTGATGGCGACACAGATAACAACCGTAAACGCGGCAGATTCTTCAATTCTCTTAGTTAGCACCGAAAATATTTATTTGGTAGCTGGTCAAGAGAACTCTATTACTATCAACCTGAAAAACACAGGTGATTACAACCTAATCAATATTGAGTCCTTCCTTACCTCGGCTGTACCTGGTATTAGTGTATTATCCGAAGCACACAACGTAGTGAACTCAATCGATGACGGAAAGACAAAATCCTATGAACCAACACTTTTTGTATCTGAATATATGGGTCTAGGGGTATACTCACTGAGCTTAACAGTCATTTATAAAAGCCCTACCGAAATAATGGACTCATCAATAACTATCCCGATAAATGTAATCGTAGACGAGAGCTATGTACCCAAACTAAAATTCACACCCTCACAGGAAAGTATTAAAGTTAAGTCTGGTTCGGAGAACAGCGTCGAGTTCGGGTTCACAAACAATTGGGATCAGGATGCTGTAGATTTGGAGTTCACCGTTAGCTCCTCAACCAGCAGTATCACTGTAATTGACAATATCAACACTATGGTGGAAACCATGACTCCGGGTGAGTCAGTGACTCTTACACCAGTGGTTTCTATCACGGAAGGCACACCGCTTGGCACATACACGATTACAGCAACTGCGTCTTACAGAGATTTAGACGGTAACCGGTATCACCAGACCTTTACCTTGCCACTTAACCTAGACTCGGCTACGGCCTCGAGGAACACCATCCTAACCATTGACTCAATGGAGGTGCTCCAGGAGAGTATCAGGCCCGGTGATATCTTCACAATGCGTTTGACGGTCAAGTGCAGCGGGGCAGAGTCATATAATCTGCTGAGCAACGTCGCCTTTGGCACCTTGAGTTCAATATCACCAATCAGCCCTACCACCATCAGTCTTGGCGACCTTTCGATCGATGACACGGTGACGGTGAGTTATCAACTACTGGCGTCAGGTGATATTTTAGCAGGTCAATATCCTGTGACATCAACCATTACCTACACAAATAGCAGAGGAGAAACAGGAACATTATCAGAGACTTTCACCATTCTGGTGGACGGTCTCATCGATTTCGAGTTGCTTGATGTGCCCACAGAGAAGGTGCCGGTGGGCGAGACATCGGAGCTTGAGGCGGACCTCCTGCTTATTGGAACCGAGAGCGTTCAGTTTGTCGCCATTGGTGTGGTGGAGGACGGGGTTATTGAGAGGGTTTCGGGTAGCGACGAGTATATTGGCGCGGTTGACCCGGATAGCCCCATCCCCTTTGATATCAGGTACAAGGTGAGTGATGATGCGTCTGAGGGCAGCCACGAGCTTAAGCTCAGCGTTCAGTACAGGGATCATCTTAACAAGGAGCACGAGGAGGAGATGAGCCTCGATGTGGAGATCGGTGGCGTTGTTGATGAC
>JABXKY010000145.1 GCA_013619005.1 Candidatus Bathyarchaeota archaeon
TGAAGCCTCTTACAACCCTGAGCCCCGACAGGTTCTCCTGGAGAACCGATGTCAGGACCCCGTTCTGTTCCCTGACCTCCTGCCACATGGGCCGCACCTTCTTACCGAAGGTTGAGGTGGTGTAGAGCAGGAAAGGTAGAGTGATCAACGCGATGAATGTAAGCTCCCAGCTGAGGCTGGCCATCGAGTACAGGACAGTTATCAGGATCAAAGTATTGCTGATTGCCATCCTGAATGCCATGTTGAAGAACCTTCCAAGCATATTGATGTCGCCGGTGGCCCTGGCCATGAGCTGGCCCGTCCTCTGCTGGTCGTAGAAGCTGAAGCTCTGTTCCAGCAGGCTGTTGTACATATCATCCCTCATATCGAACCCCGCACGCTGACTGATGATGGTCAGTAGGTAGCGCTGCATGTAGCTGAATCCTCCCTCCAGGAGGGCCAAAACGATCAACGCGAAGCTGAAGACGAACAATGATGCCCTGCCTACACTCATTTCCCTGGCCGCCGAGAGCCTCTCCGCGAAGGGAACGAATAACTGGTAAGCCAGTTTTCCAACCCCTTCGCCGGGAACAACAGGGTTCCCCTCAGCGACGGCCTTGATCAAATCGATGATGTTCCCGACGATCGCCGGCGAGATAGCGGTGGAGGCGGTGGTGAAAAGGATGAGGATCAGGATGGCTTTGAGCTCCCAGTACCTTGAGATGTAGCCAATTAGACGCGTGAAGGTCTTGAGGTTGCTCTGCTTGGGCCTACTCGACATCCCACGGTGCTCCGCTGTACTTGTTCAGGATCTCCCTGAGCTCCCTGAGTATCTCCCAATACTCCTCGCTTGCGCTTAGTTGGACATCAGACATTATCCTGGCGATGACCCTGGACGGGTATCTGCCTACGTCCCTGTTCTCGGTCCACTTGATTAACCGCTCCTCGTACGCCCTCTTGAGGTACAGATGGCACTGCCTGAGCAGCTCCTTGACCTTGTCCCTCTCGTCCTCAGGCAGGTCTATGTTGTACTGCTCAAGTCCCAGCAGGAGCCTTTGAAGGTACCCCTCGGTCCAGGCAGAGTAGTCCGGGTCCTCCTCAAGGACCTCGTTGATCCTGTAGCTGACGTGGAACTCGTGGCTGATGGAGCTGTAGTACGGCTGGATCATGTTCCTGACCTGCTCATTGCGGGTTATCTCGATGAGACCCGCATCCAGGAGCATGTTCAGGTGGTGTACAATGCTGCTGTGGTTCTTCTCCAGCCTCTTTGCGAGGTCGGTGGCGGACAACTCGTGGTGGCTCAGTACCTTCAGGATTCTACGCCTTGTCTCATCTGCGAATAGCTTCGCTACCTTTGGGTCCGTGATTATATGGACGTCCGACCTCATAATGTATCGTTACAGCCTAATGTAGCGATATAAATAAGCTTACTGTTTTTTGAGGTGTTTTTCCAGTAACTATCGCCCTTTTTCGATGCTAATTAAGTCCATATTGTAGAGCCCATCAAAGATACTCTCACCAGCCTCAAAGTTCCATGGGCTCCTGTCCAGTATCCACTGTCCTCATGGATACAATGATAATAGAAAATAGATAAAAATTGGTTTACTTGCGGTTACCCTTGATCTTGCGGGTACCCTTGACCTTGGGGAGACCTTTGGCCTTGCGGAGACCCTTGACCTTCTGACCCGCGCTGGTCCTGCCCCTGTAGGCCCTTCCAACATGTGCCTTGCCGGTCATCTTGGGCTTTGATACCTTGATATCAAGATCCTTTGCCTCTTTGAGGAACTCCTTGAGCGCCTCGACGTTCTCCTCGTGGCTACTGCCCCTCTTGTGGTCCACTGGAAGCCCCAGAGACTTTGCCCTGCCCAGAGTCAACTCGACTGCCACAAGCTCTGCCTTGCTGAAGCCTTTGCCCTCACGGACGCGGCCCTTGTGGTCAACCATTGGCGAGATAATGCGTACCATTGATATCACCTGTAGCTCTTCTGCTTCTTACGCCGTGCGCTTGGACCGCCGAACTTTTTAGCCTCCTTGCGCCTCGCGTCGCCCGCCAGCATCGTCCTGTCATACTCGATGTACTTTGCCTTGAGCCTCTTGCTCTTGGTGAACTTTACCATTCCCTGGGCGATACCCATCCGGGCGGCCTCTGCCTGTCCCATGACGCCTCCGCCATGGGTCTTGATCTGGATATCAACTCTTTCCCTGTAGTCACCCGCGATCATGAAGGCCTCGATGATCTTCTCCCTTGCCATGAACGGCGTGATGAGGTTGATGGGGACATTGTTTATCCTGATTCTACCCTGGCCATCGGAGACAACTACCCTCGCTACGCTGGTCTTACGCTTTCCCGTTGCCAGGACTGTTTTCTTCTTTACTGACATTGCATCACTTCTTCCAGCCGATGTTCTCGGCGATCTCTCCAATGGTCACGTACCTCTTGCTGAGGATACGTGCATGGATCTTTTCGATTGTCTCCTTCTCGGCTGCCTCGAACTCCTCGGGGACGCCGATGTGGACCTTGAGTCTTCTGAAGGCTTCTCTGCCATGGGCCTTCCTGTGGGGAAGCATGCCCCTGATGGTCTTCCTGACTATCCTGTGTGGCTGGCGGTAGTGGACTGGGCCCTTCTCATGCCCGCCGACGCCCAGGAACTCTTTCTCCCTTTCAATTATCATCTTCTTAGCGCCCGAGACCACGATTTTCTCAGCGTTGACAAGTTCAATTTGTTCCCCAGCGAGAAGCCTCTTGGCTACCATGCTGGATAACCTGCCCAGTATGAGTCCTTCCCCGTCTATGACTGTTTTATTGCTCATTTTTCTTCATCCATTTGTGGCTAGAGCCGCCTAATGCATCCCACTGAACATCGTATTTGGCTATAAAGGTTTTCCAAGGATTGATGCTACAACGCAATCTAGGAAGGTCGCAGCTACGTGAGACAACGTTTCAGCACCCCCGAATTGATAGGAGCCTTAATTATTGATCCGCTGAGCACACGGTGCCAGTAGAGTAAATTATAGGTGTCCCCTTTTTCCTTATCCCCAAAATCATATACTTTAACACATAAAAGCCGTACAGAGAGGGAAGACTAAGGGCATCGGGCTGGGGCGTACAGATTCGAGTGTTAGGGGAAGCCCTATACATGTAGCATTGCTTCACCCTCGCTGTTGCCCCCTGGCTCCTGATGGATAGGTTCATCGGGGCGCAAAGGTAGGTAACAAGGTGAGACCGGAATACATCAAGCTGGACACGGAGAAACCCGTGTACATCAGGAAGGACAGGCTTAGCGAGATAGCCGAGGTGTACACGACCGTCTTCGACTGCGACGGCGTACTACTGGATGTCCGCAGGAGCTACAATAAGGCGGTGGCGCAGACCACCATCATCATCATCGAGGCTTTCACAGGTACGAGGCTGCCCGAGGAGCTGTTCGACGGATCCCTGAACTTCAAATACAAGACTACAGGTGGCTTCAATAACGACTGGACCCACACATACGCCTACATCATGCGTATCCTCGCCGAGGTAGGTGCTGAGGACCTAATGGAGATCAACAGGCTATCCGTTGAATCCCTTGAGTACGAGAAGCCCGCCGACAGGTTCAACTA
>JABXKY010000190.1 GCA_013619005.1 Candidatus Bathyarchaeota archaeon
GTTACAGGTGCCGTAGGCTTTCATACAAGGACAGGAGACACCTACCACATCAAAGCAAAAGCCACAGTTCTCGCTTCAGGAATGGTCAGTTTCAAAGGCTCTGGCTTCGGACGCCACCTAGGTACAGGAGATGGCCAAGCCATGGCCTACAGAGCAGGTGCGGATATGAAGAGCATGGAATGGGGTGGTCTCATGTATTGCATCAAGGACTGCGATACAGTAATAGTAAACGGTCCAACATGGGAGGAAGATACGAACCAAGATAATGTTACCAACGCTTACGGTGAAACATTCCTAGGACAGGAAGGCAATCCTGGCACAGTAACACTTGTCCTGTGGCCCTTACAGGTTCACGCTGGAAAGGGGCCAATATACCATGAACCATACGGTGTAGACCGTACCAAATATGAAAAAGAGATAATTGAGTACGAAAAGAAATCGGAAGGTCCATGGATTACCATGCTTGACAGAGCTGGTCTTGATATATTCAATGACCGGTTGGAACAGTTCACTGGCTACGTGGGAGCTCGACCCGGAGGTGGAGTAAAGATCAATGATAGATGTGAAACAAGCCTCAACGGGCTTTTTGCAGCTGGAGATGCTTCAGGATGCGGGCTCGGAGGCGCTGCTTATCCCGCTGGAGGAACTGGAATGAATAAGGCCGCAGTTACAGGGCACATTGCTGGAGAGTCTGCAGCAAAATACGCAAGCACGGTGGGGCGAGTAGAAGATGATGATGGGGTTTGTGAGGCTCTTTTAAAGAAGTCGATGACCCCATTGGATCGGGTTGGTGGTTTTACCAGTGACCATGTGACCACGAGAGTGCAGCAAACCATCTTTCCATACGAGGTTCATATGGTCATGCACGAGAAGCGTCTGCAATCAGCTCTGACTATGGTGAAGTTCTTCAAGGATCACTTCATTTCCTCCATGAAAGCTTCTGACCTCCACGACCTGCGAAAAGTTCATGAGTCAAGAAACATGGTACAGTGCGCAGAGATGCTGCTTGGATCGTCTCTTGTTAGAAAGGAATCGCGTGGCACGTTCTATAGGGAGGATTACCCTGAGCGAGATGATGAGAACTGGCTTAAATGGATAATTTTCAGGAGAGATGGAGACAAGATGAAGATTTGGACGGAATCAGTTCCAGATGACTCGGTTGGAGATCTGTCAATGCCATATGAGGAGAGATACTCTCTGAAATACAGGAGCGGATAAGATGCCTATTGAGAAAATTACTCAAGAGCATTGCGTAGGTTGCGGGATATGTTCGGAGACGTGTACTATGGACGTTATTTATATGGATAGTAATGCAGGTAAGGCATACATCAGATACGGTAAAGATTGTGTAGCTTGCTTTGACTGTGAAAAGGAATGTCCAGAAAAAGCAATCTATGTTTCACCACAAAGAGGTAGACCTGTACCCCACGCATGGTAAGAAACATGCGCACTGCCCGATTGCGCGCGCGCTTCCACTTAGGTATTCACAAAACATAATTCTCAAAATGGGATCCCATACAGATTTACTAATACAAATGATCACCGATTCCGAGTGCAATTGGTGGGCGCGCGCGTAGTTTATTGGGGCTTGACTATCAGGTACTGAGACCCCTCGGGGAGTTTCAAGGTGTTTATATCGCCTGTGATAAGGTCAACGGTTGTGGGCTCCGTATGCAGGGCTTGAGCGTCAGTAGTGTGTGGTAGGTGAAGGCAGTAAGATTTCTGAGATGAGTGGAAGTTTATGGTGGTCCAGTCATTGGTTGAGTTCTTGGTGGGTGTGTTTATGTCGGTGCCATAAGTATTGATGGCGGAGTTTAGGTGGCGTAGGACGAGAGCGGCCCGTCTAGGGTTTAGGCGCCTGTCGTATAGACCGGCTCTGGGAAAATAGCCCCTATCATGATCCATGAAGGTGTCAAGGAAGATCCTGACGTCTGGATATGCGTAGCCCGCGACGGCGGCCTCGGCGACCCTGTTTGCCGTGTGATGGTGGTCCTGGGGATAGTTAGCTGGGTCCTCTGGGGCGAGCCTGATATTGATCAGAGCCTTGAAACCATTGACCTTTGCGTAGTCGCTGATACGCTGTATAGTGGTAATAAGTGGATCGAATTGGCTGACCTCGAAGACAAATCCGTCCACGGAACCTCGCTGGGGGAGAATGGGATCAAGCTTGGATGTGTCATCGATATGGAATCCGTAACTCATGTAGTGACTGAACTTGGGACCAGTACGCACCCTGTGAACACTACTCTCTATATTAGAGACGTAGACTGGGAGATTTAATGTATCGCGCAACTTGGATGTGTCTGTGAGCGTGTCGAGGACAGTCTCCCACGGCTGGATCACCTCTAGAAAGTCGACAAGGTTCCTATGTTCAGCGATTAAACTTGGGATCGGGGTATTGACGGTAAAGAACCCATATCGACTCCCCATCCTGTGAAGCTCATGGAGGCGTCGTCTGGTTGTCTCGTCTGTGAGGTCAGCGAGCGGCAGCCTGACTGTCTTTATTCCGGCCTCCCAGAGAGCTAGTGCGGTGTAGTCGTTCCGGGCCTTCTTCCTGACGAACTCATCAACAGGCCCCATGTACGGGAGTTCGGTGACCTCCGCGATAGGGTACCTGAGCTGAACCCCGAGGGGTGCGGATAAGCCTTCAGAGGGATGATAAGTCTCGATTCTCGTCTCTTGGTGGAGAGTTTCCCCCTCCTTTAGAGTGCGTCCATAGGACCTGTGGATGCGTGCCACGTGGCCGTTCTCGTTTACGTCCACGATGCAGTATCCTAGCTTGGCAGCGTCGTTCCTGCCGTACTCTTCGGGGGCTTCTACTCTGAACAGGTTCGCAAAGTCCTGTCTGAGGTTGCACGTGGAGAGGAGGTTGTAGATGTCTGTCTCGCAGTGCCTCTTGTAGAAGAACTGGTGTACGTGACCGGCGAAAAAAGCCTCCACTTTGTGCTCCTCGATGAGGCCCAGGAGCCACCTCCTGGCAGGTTGGTCCAGGTTGTCGTAGTTGCTGGGCTCGTCTGGCAGGTTCAGGTAAGGGGGGTAATGGCTGAAGACATGGATCCTACTACCCCTGTGCTCGTCTAGGTCGGCTTCCAGCCATTCCCTCTGCTCGGCCTCTTCGCTGAGTCCTGAGTTGAGGGCGAGGCTGTTGATTATGACGAAGTGAATGTCGCCGTGGTCGAATCTTTGGAACGTGGGTCCGTGGTATCTGTGGAAGTCATCTATGAAATCGTCGTTGATGATGTATGAGGGAACGGTGGGATTGTCCTTGTCACCCACATCGTGGTTTCCGGGGACTAGATAGATGGGAGAAGTTATGTTTCCCATTATCTCCCGAGCTACTTTTGAGGCAGAGCTGTATGTGGGCAGGTGGGGAACCGGGTGAACAATGTCACCTAGGTGGATAACAAAGTCTGGGTTGTGGGCGTTGATAGTGTGAACCACCCATCGGGCTCTGTCATTCGTCTGCAGGTTTGTCTTCCAGGGGCTGCTACTCTCTCCCGATGGTCGTATGTGGGTGTCCGAGATAACAGCGTATCTGAAAATAGGCCTCGAATTATCGTGGATATCTACCATGATTATAC
>JABXKY010000092.1 GCA_013619005.1 Candidatus Bathyarchaeota archaeon
TACCCAGGGTGATGTTGCTGAAGTTGGCGAACTTGCTCAGCGCCCCGCACTTGCGGGCCACGTTGATGAGGCGCTTCTTGAAGAGCCCCGTCTTGGTCACGGCCTCCTGGATGGTGTGCTCCAGGTCCTTGTTGGCCAGGGTCTTGAGCATCCTCTCGATGTACCTGGCGTCCACCTCCCCCACGGTCTGGGCTATGATCATGTAAGTGTCCTGCTGGACCCCCACCGGGTAACCCGTGGCCTCGCTGATGACGTGCCCCACTATCCTTGCCAGCGTCCTGTTTGCCAGGCTACCGAAGTTGGCGTGTATTATCACGTTGTCGTCCCAGTCCTCCACCACAACCCTTTTGTCCGTTGGGACAGCGAAACCGTTCTGGTGGTGCTCAACAAGCTCCTTGACCACCTTCCTCATGGTACCTGGGCTCGCCGGGTACCTCTCGCTAAGCTCCTCGCAGACCGCCTTCACTGAATCTCCGTTGATGAGGCTGTCCTCCACGAACCTCTTGATGGATCCCACCTCCATGGCCACCTCGAAGGGCACAGGTATCTGCTCACCCACCCAGCTGGGTATGGCCCCCGTGGGGTCGTTCTCCACCTTGACGTATATCTTGTCGTTGTGGATGTTGAGTATCTTCCATGCCCTGCCCCTGAGGGTGAACTTGACGCCCGGCTTGGCGTACTCGGCCACGAAGGCCTCCTGCAGGATGCCGACGGGCGTGTCCTCCTCCACGTCCATGATGAGGTAGGTCTTCTCGTCGGGGATCATGCCCAGGTTGTTGAAGAAGTACCTGTACATGGTCTTGTTGGTCCCCCTGGGTTTCATGATCACCTCGTCCTCCTCGCTGAGCCACGCTAGCCGGGGGAACCTGTCGTGCATGTACCTGCCCGCGTTGAGTATGTCCTCCTCCTCCAGGTCCCTGTAGGGGTAAGCCCTTGAGAACAGCTTCTGGCCCTGCAGGAAGTAGATGCGGCCCCGCTGCATCAACTCGGCTATAAGCTGGTTGACAAGCACGTCAAAGGGCTTCTCGGGGACAACAAGGGGCTCCATGATCTCCTCCAGCGACCGCCGGCATATGACCATGCTCTCCAGGGCGTCATCGCTGTTCAGTGCCACTATGACGCCCTTGCTGACCTCATCTATGCTGTGGCCGCTGCGGCCGACCCTCTGGAGGAGCCTGGTGACCTGCCTCGGGCTGTTGTACTGGATAACCAGGTCAATGCGGCCGATATCGATGCCAAGCTCAAGGCTGCTGGTGCAGACCACGGTCCTTAGGTCGCCCCGCTTCAGCCCCTTCTCCGTGGCGATCCTGCTTGTCTTTGCTAGTGACCCGTGGTGGATGCTGAGGGGGAAATCGGTGTCCCATATGTGGAACCTGCTTGTGAGGGCTTCGCTTGTGCTCCTCGTGTTAGTGAAAATGAGTGTAGTGTTATGCTCCTCGATGAGGTCCTTCATGACCTTGAGCCTGACCGCCACCTCGGGGTGCGTGAACAGCTTCTCGGCCAGCTCGTAGTCCTCGGCCTCGGGCTTCGGGTACACTATCTCGAGGCGAGTGTCCCTGAGGGCCGAGATCTGAACTATCTCCACCGGGTTCTCGTCGCCAACAAGGAACTTTGCCACCTTTTCTGGGCTGCCGATTGTCGCGCTTAACCCAATCATCTGGGGGCGCACATCCGTCAAGGCCTTGATGCGCTCCAGTGCGAGGCTCAGCTGGCTGCCCCTCTTGTTGTCGGCCAGCTCGTGGATCTCGTCGATGATGATGTACCTGACGGTCTTCAGGTGGTTCTTGATGGTCCTGCCCTGAAGTATGGCCTGAAGGGTCTCGGGGGTCGTGATGAGCATATCAGGGGGTACCAACCTCTGGTATGTCCGCTCCTTCTGGCTTGTGTCGCCGTGGCGGACACCTAGTTTAAAGTCCAGCTTGTTAGCCCAGTAGGTCATCCTGTCCATGATGTCCCTGTTGAGGGCCCTGAGGGGCGTAACGTAAACGATGCTGATGCCTGGCTGGCTGCCGCCGTTCATCAGGAACCTGTGTAGGACTGGAAGGGCGGCGGCCTCGGTTTTTCCCGTCGCCGTGGCTGAGATTAGTAGAACGTCCTTGCCCTCGAGTATGACGGGGATTAGCTTGCGCTGTGGCTCCGTGGGTTCCTCGAAGCCCCTCTCCTGTATTAGCCTCCTTACGGGTCGGCAGAGCAGAGAAAACGCGTTCTTATCAGTCAAGGCTCGCGGAACCTTCTTCTCAGACATAAATAAAAACCCTGAGCATCAAACACCGAAGAAGCGATTCCATACACATCTCCGGCTTCAAGAGGTAATCATGGTAGGTAATCTTCATAACCCGCCTTATCCATGACCTGTGCAATGAGTTCAGACAGCGAGCTTGAGAAGATCAAGCAGGAGATGCTGAAGAGGATGATGTCCCCCGGTGCGCCGAAGCCCAGCTTCTGGAGGGACGGCCAGGTCATGACACTCTCCGACGCAAACTTTCACACGGTGCTCGCGCAGACGGACAAGCCGGTCCTAGTTGATTTCTGGGCCGAGTGGTGCGGGCCATGCAAGATGATGGGCCCCATCGTGAACCAGATGGCCGCCGAGTATACGGGGAAGGCTCACTTCGCCAAACTTAACACGGACCAGAACAGGAGGATCGCTACCCAGTACCAAGTCATGAGCATACCCAACTTCATCGTCTTCAAGGGCGGGAAACCCGTGGGGCAGACTGTTGGGGCAGTCGGGAAACAGGGGCTTGCGTCCCTGATAAGCCGTCACATCGGCTGATTATGTTGACAGGGAGAACATTGTGACGTTGGTGTCCAATGGGAATACCTTGAAGGTTATGAAAAGCGAGTCGTGTTCTATCTGAGCAACAGTCGTATCAGTTTCCTCTGAGCTGCAACAACCCTTTCCGCCGCAGTTTCCGCAATTCATACCTGAAGTGAAGGTGTTGGCGGGATAAAGTTTACTGTACCCCGAGCGCGCGCGTATTATAGGCGGCATAGTGTGTTCAAACGCGTTACCTAGCTACACTAACAGGAACGGGGTTCAACGCCTGTACAAGGACCGTTGGCGTCATACCTAGGATGAAACCACGCCTGCCGCCGTTTATGTAGAGATAATCCAGGTCCAGTATGGTCGCCTCGACATGTATCTTTAGCTCCCGCCTTGTCCCGAAGGGGCTTATGCCCCCAACCATATAGCCCGTGTACCTCTGGGCGTCCTTAACGCTTACAGATGATACGTTTTTGACGCCGATCTGCCTCGCCAGGTCCTTGAGGCTGGTCCGTTTCTCGCCGTGCATCAGTATTATGAAGGGATTTTTCTCGTTGTCCTCCATGACCAGTGTCTTGATCATGGCGTGCTCTGGGAGGTCCATCAACTCGGCGGCTGCCACTGCCCCGGATTTCGTGTAATCGTAGAGGTGCTTGGTGTACTCGACACCTTGTGAGTCGAGGAACCTGGTCGCCTGGGTTGCCGGGAATTTAGCCATACTTATCCCTTGATGTGCCTTACGCCTTTCTTTTCAGCCTTGCGTATCCAGGTGGGCACTGGGGGTACTAGCATGTCC
>JABXKY010000074.1 GCA_013619005.1 Candidatus Bathyarchaeota archaeon
AGCCTCCTGCGTCGCCGAGTTACCCGCGAAGTCGGTGGCCTCCACCTTGACTGTGACATCGCCCTCGCCGGGGATTGATACAGCGTAGGACTCCGTGGGGTAGCTGATGGTCCACTCGTCCGGAGTGAGGACGGGGTCCAGATCGGTCTGGATCTCAACCCAAGCGCCTCCATCGAGGCTGTAGGATATCTGGACGGATTCCACGCCCCAGCCCGCGTCGGAGACGTCAATGGTGCCGGTCACGTCCACGCCCTCCTCGTAGGATTCGGGGAGCGTGATGGTGATCTCTGGGTCAGCCGAGTCATCGCCTGTGGCCAGAATTGTATTGACCGTCGATGTTGGTGGGACGTCGTAGTACGCCGTGAACCTGTGGCCATCATCAGTCGTGGCGATATCATAGCTCACGGGTTCCTCCAGGTAGAAGGTGTAACCAGTTGCATCTACGCTGTCGTCCACGGTGAACTCCAGTCTTGCATTATCTAGTGTCATGTCAAGTCCGTTGTCGATGTACGCCGAGACCGCGGTTTCCGATCCGTCGTTTGCTTTCTTGTAGAGGTACTCAATGTTCCCAAGGGGCACCGAGTTTGGTGGGTTGAACTTGTCTGCCTCGCCGTACTCATCCAGAGTTACGGACCCGTCGGAGCCCACAGTCACGAACCTGTACCCGCGGTACTGGCCCGACCCGCCCCCTATGGTTGTGGTTGTGATGAAGTGGTGGTCGCCGTTGAGGATGTACACCATGTCCCTGTGGACGTGGCCGCTCATGATGACCCGTACATCGTTCTCCTGGATGACTCTGAGTAGTTCCCTGGCGTTGTCCATGTTCTGGCTCCAAACGAAGTGCATGAGCTCCTCAAGGTCCTCGATGTTCTCCCAGTCTCCCTCTACCTCGCCGCCTGTTATGGTTCCGCCATCGTCCTCGTACTCGCTAGCGAGGAGGGGGTGGTGGAAGGAAATTATCTTGACCTTGTGGGTCTGCTCGGAGAGGACCTTGTCAGCCCATGCCAGCTGGTCCATGGTGATGTATCCACCTCCCTGGCTGTTGAGCCCAACGATGAAAAAGTCGCCTATGATAAGGGTGAAGTTGGTTTTACCACCGTACTGCTTATAGAACCTGTTCCCGTCGGTGTCGTCGTGGTTTCCCGGGATCAAGTATATGGGCTCCTCGCTGTTCTCCATGGTGCCCTGGAGGTTCGACCAGGCCGCCCTGATGGTCTCCACATCTACAATGTCACCGGTTGCCAGTATCATGTCAGGGTCCAGGAGGTTCTGCTCGTAGATGAACTGGGTGAAGTTGAGCCATCCATATGGCTGGTGGATGTCCGATATCTGGCAGATGGTGATGCTATCAGGTGCCCCGTCCAGAACCCAGACGCTTCTCTCCTGTGTGTAGGTATTGCCGTTGTAGGTCAGGGCAAGGTCGTAGAGCTCGGGCTCCGCGTCTGGGACATCGAAGGTCAGCGTCCACTCTTTTTTAGAGAATTCACTTGAGGTCAGTGTACAGGTGTACTCGTTGACCTCGTCGCTGATGACTGCCTCCCATCCGCTCGCTGATTCACCAGCCGTCACCATTACGGTCAGTATGTTGTCCGCAACTGGGTCCGGTAGCGATGGAAGTGGGTAGGTTATGGGGTCGTTTATCGGCTGGGCCGAGTACGCCAGAAGCATACCTACCGGTAGCAACGTGAAAACGATGACGAGAGTCAGGATGGCTCGCTTGAGATTCATATTCAACAAGCAGATAGGAACCAGAATACGCTATAAGGTTTTCAAACGGAGGCTATTTCCCCTTCTCAGAGCCGAGGAGCTCAGGGTACGACTCGTGGAGCAGCAGCTGGGCGCTCTCCACTATCTTGGGTCCAACCCCCTTGACCTCCTTCAGGGGCCCGAGGAGCCGTTTGGTCTTGCCCGATGCGCTGGTCTTGACCTCAGCCTCTGCGAACGCCATGATGACCCTGTACGGGGTCTCGAAGGTGTTCAGAAGGTTCTCGGCCAGGGTGACCCCAATCTGGGGGAGCCCTGACAGCAGGTACTGCTGCTGCTGATGCATGGGCAGGCTCCTGTTGACACTTCTGAGCTGGACGGTGCGGTTCTCCTTGACCTGCTCCCTGTACGCCATCCTGTGGAGGAGTATGGCCGTTGACTCTGGGTCGTCGGTGGGGATGACGTTGATGCCGTAATCAAGTGCTAGGCTGCTTAGTGCCCCGTAGATGCTACTCTGCCTCATGGAGCTGCGTTTGAGGGCCTTCTTCATCTGGCCCTCCAGGATGATGACTGGCTTCTCGTATATCTCGGCCATGCCCCTTGCCTGGCTGAAGACCCTGCCGTCCTTCATGCTGCCTATGAAGTCGCTGGCGTCCTTCCGTTCGACGCCCACCCTGTCGCTGACAACGTAGTCGCAGACATCAAGGTGCTTGATCTCGACGTTGAAGCCGTTGAACTTGAGGTATGTTATGATGTCCTTCCTCTTGGATGCCTCGTTGCTGTCCACGCAGATGTATAGTTGCTCACTCATCGTCGATCACCTCGAATGATATCTCCACTTTTCTGGCTTTCTCTCCGCCCTTGAGGCTCTTGATGAAACCCAGCACCACGTTCTTCATAATGTCCCGGACAAAGTTCCCCATGGCGACGTCCACCCCGTTCACCTTTAACGCTCCATCGGTTCTGTAACCGACGCACTGGCTCAGCTCTGCTTCACCTGCCAGAAGTGCCGCGCCCATGGATTTGCAGTCATCGTACCCGCAGCTGTGGCAGTCCAGTCCCGGCAGCATGGGGTAAGCCTTTTTCTCAACGATATCAGCGATTTTCGTCGCGTCGTCGAGGGTAAGTGCCGCGCCTGTGTACCTTGACCCTGGTATCTTCACTGTGGCGATCTCAAGCCCGTTGGACAGCTTTTCCACATCCCCGTCCTCCCTGGGGACGATGACCCTGGCGTGGGTGTCAACGGTCTTGAAGCCCTCGATGACCAGGATGTCGATCATGCCCAGTTTCTCGGCTGCCTGGTGGATTGACAGCCTCTCGTCGATGAACAGCGCCGTGGTGTTATCCTGAAGTATCCCCGTGGCGATGCTTCCCGCGTCCCTGTGCCTGCTGGTGTCCTTTCCCGGCGTGTCAAGGTCGATGTCGTCGGCCGTGTGCTTCAGGGTACCGACGCGGCGTCCCCGCGTGGATAATTCCTTCACAAGCGCCTCGACGACCATTGTCTTGCCGCTGTTCTTGAACCCTGTAACCGAAACCGTCTTAGGGGGCATGGGTTGTGAAAGGGCTTGGCGGGATTTATCCTTACCCTACCCGTTAAATTAGTGTCTGATTACTGTGAAGGCATGGTAGCCCTCACTTTTCACGGCGGGGTCGACGAGATAGGCGGCAATAAGGTCCTCTACGAGACTGACTCTGGGACGGTCCTGCTTGATTTCGGTAGAAGGATGGGAATGACAGGGAGCTATTACTCCGAGTTCCTCCAGATCAGGTCGAAGAACGCTCTCAGGGACCTCATCAGGCTCGGCGTGTTGCCTAAGATTGACGGGGTCTATGATCCCCTGTTCCTCGATACCAC
>JABXKY010000243.1 GCA_013619005.1 Candidatus Bathyarchaeota archaeon
CGGATCCCCGGCCCCGCCCTGATCGCCTTGTCCACTTCCTCCACGGATGCCACCCCCTGGTCAACGAGGTCCAGTGCCTCCCTCCAGAGCACTGCGCTCAACCTGTTGGCGATGAACCCGAGCACCTCCTTCTTGAGGACCACTGGGACCCGTCCAATGTCCTCCATTAACCCGTAGGTAAGGTCAACCGTCCCTTGGTTCGTCTTCTCCCCTGGGCTCAGCTCAACGAGGGGTACTAAGTGAACCGGATTCCACGGGTGCGCAACTATCGCCCTCTCCGGGTGAATCTCCATATCCCTGGCGATATCGCTCATCATGAACCCCGATGTGCTAGAAGCTAACACCACACCGGCAGGCGCTATCCTGTCCATTTCAGCGAAGAGAGGGCATTTCACCTCCAGACTCTCGAAAACGGACTCTATAACGAAATCAGCATCACTGAGGGCCTCCTCAAGGCTGGTTGTTGAGCTCAAACGGGCTACAGTTTCATCTGAGCCCTTTGCGAGCCCAGCGTTCACCAGTGTGTTGATGTGATGAGCGGTCCTCTCAACCGCTTCCACAAGTTTTTCTTCAGTAAGGTCCTGTAGAACGACCTCGTATCCATTTACGGCGAAGAGTGCTGCCCAGCCTTGGCCCACTAAGCCTGAGCCAACGCATGCCACCCGTCTGATTCCCTCAATCATAGTTTGTCAAGATGAGTGTACAGACTAGGTTTTTCACATTTGCGAATAGAAGGTGGAGAAAGGATGGGGCTACCTGATTTTACCGTTGACGACCTTCTCCAAGGTGATCTCCTCGGAGTCCGTCCTAAGCTGCTTGCCCATGAGGTACGCCTTGCCGTCCCTTGCCTCGAAGGTGTACTTCATGAAATCCCCGAACTCTATGAGATCGGTCTTGAACTCGGATACACCGTCCACGTACACCTGGGCACCGGGTTTGGATTTCTGGGGGTTCAGTACGCCCACGTTTACCCCGTCGTCCCCAGCTAGGAGCATTCCCTCGCTCAGCTCTCCCCTGAGCTTCGCTGGTTGAAGGTTGGTTACCACGGCTAGGTGTTTTCCTAGGAGATCATTGGAGTCGGGATAGTAGGGCTTCAGACCTGCACAGAGCTGTCTCTGCTCGTCGCCTAGGTCTATCTTGAGGATGTAGAGCTTGTCAGCCGATGGGTGGTTGTTTATCTCGACGACCTTCGCCACCTTGATGTTCACCGCGCTGATGTCCACGGCGTTAATCAACCTGTAGGTACCGCCGGCGTACTTTGTGATTAGCTCGCACATCTCGGTGATGGCTTCCTCTAGGTACAGGGTGTCAGTTGCCGCGTTCCCCTGCACGTATAGGAGCAGGTTCTTGCTGTCCATACCGATCTTCGTGTGCTGTCCCTGCTTAACATCCAGCCAGCACAGGACTTTCTCGTCGTCCACTATTGCGAACTTACCTGGCTGGGTCTTCACCGGCTCTGTCTCTCCTAGCGGGATGTACAGTTCGTTACCCTGGGTCACGGTAAGCTTGACATCGCCCTTCACGTTGTCAAGGTCGTGGAGGCCCGCGCTGACCAGCCTCTTCGCGGACACGATATTGTAGCTGTCAACCGCTGTGTTTATGGTTGGGAACCCGCCGTTCTCCTGGACAAGCTTAACGAGGTGGACGCTGCTGTTCTCGACATCCACCTTGAACTTTTTATAGATGTCATTGTAGGCGGAGATTATCGGGTTGCCCTCGATTTCTACGTCCTTGAGGTCCTCGGCCACCTGTTTCTTGAGTCTGTCCAGCTCGCTGTTTGATTTCTTGATATTTGCCCCTTCAATTATTGCCAGCTTGACATCTACGCCCAGTTTCGCGATCTTCTTGTGTATCTCAAAGTTGATCTCCCGGGGGGCTCCCTCCGGCTCAGGTTCCTTGATCTCTATTGGGTCGATCTTCCGTAGCACTATCTCGGCCTTCCCCAGCTTGTGGTTCTCTATATTAGAGTCGATATCCGCCCATGTCAGGTCCTCCTTGTTCAGCTGTGCCTCGATCTTCCCTGCGAACAGGGGCATGATGGGCTTGATCATTATTGCGATGTTCTTGACTATGTTGACGCAGGTGGTGAGCACCTTCTGAGTCTGGTCCCTGTCGGTTTTCACCCCCTCCCAGGGTTTGTTCTTCTGGAAGTACTTGTTGCCCATGCTGCTGATCTCAAGAATCTTGTTCACGGCGTCCCTGAACTCGTAGTCCTCGAACGCCTTGTAGACCACCATGGATTTCTCGTTTACCTCGGCTATCAGCGCCTCGTCGTTGATCTCGCTGATCTGTCCTTCATAGTTCTTACCGGTAAAGCTCATGACACGGTACACCAGGTTGGCCACGTTGGCGACAAGTTCGTTGTTGATCCTGCCCTCAAGGTTCTTGAGGTCTAGATCGATGTCGGTCATTGTGTGGCTTAGGTTCGCGGCGTAATAGAACCTGAGCAGCTCGGGGTCAAGGTACTCCTTGAACTCCTCTGCCGTGAGGAACGTTCCCCTGCTCTTGCTCATCTTCTCGCCGTTGACCGTCAGGAACCCGTGGACCACGACGTTATCTGGTACATGGAATCCCGCGCCGTGGAGTACAGCGGGCCAGAAGAGAAGGTGGAAGTAAATGATGTCCTTCCCAATGAAGTGGATGATCTCGGCCTCGGCCCTCTGCCAGTAATCATCGGCAGTGAAGGGCTTGTCCTTGGTATAGTTAGCGGTTGACGCTATGTACCCGATAGGCGCGTCAAGCCAGACGTAGAAGTACTTGTCCTCCTCACCCGGGATTTTGAAGCCAAAGTAGGGGCCGTCCCTGCTGATGCACCAGTCGTTGAGCCCGTCGTTAACCCATGTCAGGATCTGGTTCCTGATTTCGGGCTGTAGCCTGTGGTTGTTGTTAAGCCAATCTCTGAGCCAGTCCGTGAACTCCCCCAGCTTGAAGAAGTAGTGGAGGCTGTCCTTTCTAATGGGGGGCGTCCCGCAGATGCTGCAGTAAGGATTAATGAGGTCCGTTGTGTCATGAGTCGCGTTGCATTTCTCGCAGACATCGCCGTACTGGTCCGGTGCCCCGCAGTTGGGGCATGTCCCCTTCACATACCTGTCAGGGAGGTAGCGTTGGCAGTTCTCGCAGTATGTGAGCTCGATCTCCTTTTTGTAGATGTACCCGTTCTCCTGAAGGCGCTTGAATATGAGCTCTGTGTAGTGCCGGTTCTCGGGGCTGTTGGTGCTGTAATAGCTATCGAAGTCAACCAGGTAGTCATCATAGTCCCTCTTGTGCTCCTTCCACCAGTGGTCGATGAACTCCTCGGGGGTTATCCCCTGCTTGGAGGCATTGATCTCTATGGGAGTGCCGTGGGTGTCATCCGCACCGCAGTAGACAACGTCCTTGCCCGCCAGTTTCAGGAACCTGACGTAGATATCCGTCTGGATGTACTCAACCATGTGGCCTATGTGAACAGGGCCGTTGGCGTAGATTAGCGCTGATGTGACGAGCGTTTTCTTGGACATATCTTGTGCCATTATTGTTGCCTCCGATATTTTGCTTAGCAATAGAAGCATCGCTTTATATTTGCATTCCCTGAAAACGCGGAACTCGATTCGTCTAGGAATAATCGAGGTTCTTCATGGTTCAACTCTTAGAGTTTCTCTCTCCAACGGTACCCCCGGGATATTGAATGCGAATCTACCCCATTCTGAAGGTCTTTTATCCAAAATTAAAAATCTACTTTGGTCATATGGACTGTGAGAGACGGAGAAACTTCGGAAACACACAGCAAATAGCCCCAGCGATCAACGAACAGTAAAAAAATAGCGGCTCTATGGAATAATTATCCTTACCTTCATCTTTCTAGAAGAGTTGCGAATTAGAAATATTTAAGCGTCACCTGCCTCGACTGAATATGAATCATAATGGCGACCCTCAGTAAGCCAACAGAGGAAATGCAGTTCATTATTGCCACGGACGTAGGATCCACAACCACCAAAGCCCGACTCTTCCACAAGAAGGACGGCGAATGGAGGTTCTTTGTGGCAGGTGAGGCACCAACAACAGTAGAAGCCCCCTACGAGGACGTAACCATGGGAGTACAAAACGCGGTACGAGAAATCGAGGAGTTGACAGGACACATGCTCCTTGCACCCGGAGGTGGGATGATCATCCCTTACGACGGCGAGAAAGGAGTCGACCTCTACTGTACGACCAGCAGCGCAGGCGGAGGTCTGCAGATGATGGTCTCCGGTCTAATCAAGTCCATGACAGCGGAGTCCGCGAACAGGGCTGCCCTAGGAGCAGGCGCAATCGTCATGGATGTCATAGCCAGGGACGACGGCAGGCAGACCTACCAGAAGATTAGGAGGATCAGGAGCCTACGCCCCGACATGATACTTATGGCGGGCGGTACCGACGGCGGCGCAAGCCAGCACGTCATGGAGATCGCCGAGCTAATCAAGGCGGCGGAGCCGAAGCCCAGGCTGGGGGTGTCATACCAGCTTCCAATAGTCTACGCTGGCAACAAGGCACTTAGGCCACAGATCGAGGAGCTCCTCAAGGAAGGATTCGCCCTTGACATGGTGGACAACATCAGGCCAGTGCTGGAGCGGGAGAACACCGAGCCGGCGAGGCGAGCCGTTCACGAGCTCTTCATGGAGCACGTCATGAGCCACGCACCGGGGTACAACAGGCTCATGAAGTGGACCGATATCGATATCATGCCAACCCCGGCAGGCGAGGGGATGGCCATCCAGCTTATCGCTAACACATTCAAACAGAACGTCATGGGGGTAGGGCTCGGCGGGGCAACAACCAACGTTTACTCAATTGTTGACGGCAGGTTCGTCCGCAGCGTCTCGGCCAACCTCGGCATGAGCTACAGCGTGACCAACGTCATGAAGGAGGCCGGCATCGAGAACATCATGAGGTGGATACCCTTCGACCTCGACGAGGAGGAGGTGGCGTCCAGGCTCATGAACAAGATGATCAGGCCAACGACTATCCCCCAGACCCTTGAGGACCTCATAGTGGAGCACAGCGTTGCCAGGGAGGCCCTCAGGCTTGGGCTGAAGCACCACAGGAGCATCGCGACGAGGCTCAAAGGAATCCAGGTACAGAGGACAATCAGTGACATGTTCGAGCAGGCACTCTCGGAGAGCTACATCGACATGATGATCATAGACATATGCGCCGGCACTGGAGGGCTCCTGAGCCACGCGCCCAGGAGGGTCCAGAGCATGCTCATCCTAACGGATGCATGGCTCACGGAGGGCATAACTAGGATGATGCAGGACAGCGTCTTCATGATGCCCCACCTGGGCGTCGTTAGCACGGTGTACCGTGATGCGGCGTGGAACATCTTCGACAAGGACTGTCTTGTGAGGCTGGGCACGAGCATCGCGGCCAAGGGCCAAGCCAAGTTCGGTGAACTCGTCATGGACATCGATATCACGATGCCGGACGGGGAGACCATAAACGAGCAGATGATGCTCGGGGATCTAAAGTTGATCAAGCTCAGTCCGGACGAGGAGGCAGATGTCGTGGTGAAGCCCGCGAAGCAGTACGATATAGGAGCTGGCCCAGGTGAATCGCTGGAGGCAACCGTCCAGGGTGGCGTTGCTGGTCTGCTGCTTGACGCCCGTGGAAGGCCGATGTACTTCCCTGAGGAGGACTCCAAGCGCAAGGAGCTCTTGCTCAGCTGGTTCAAGGCCACGGAGATGTACGATGAGGAAGCGCTCGGGAGGCTGATCTAAGATGGTAGACAATGTTACAGAGAAGAAAGTTGACGGCGAGAACGGTGCGGAAGAGGCACACGCCTATACACCTGGCCTAAAGGTCAAGAGGGCGACCACGGTCGATAAAATGAGGAGGCTTCCCCTTCTAGGGGAGGTCTTCCCCAAGGTAGGTGACGTTGTCAACTACGATGATATCGTTGCCAAGACAGAGATCAGCGGAGACCCCGAGATCGTAAAGCTAGCGATGATGATGGGCCTTGAGCCCGAGGATTGCCCCGCGTACATGACCAAGCAGGTCGGTGACATTGTGGAGAAGGGCGATACAATCGCGTTCTACAGCGCGCTTTGGGGCCTAATCAAGAAGGAGATCAAGACGCCTGTCTCAGGTACGATTGAGAGTTTCAGCGATGTAACTGGACAGCTCATCCTTAGAGGCGCCCCGATCCCTGTCGAGGTAGACGCCTATATCCCGGGCAAGGTCATCGAGATAATGCCCAGGGAGGGCGCGATTATCGAGACCAACGCGGCGTTCATCCAAGGTATCTTCGGTATCGGTGGAGAGGTTCACGGTGACATTCAGGTCATCGTGTCCAGCAACGATCAGACCCTGGAGGCGGACATGATCACCGCTGAGCACAACGACAAGGTGCTCATCAGCGGTAACATGGTCACTCTTGGCGCTCTGAGGAAGGCCGTCGAGGTAGGGGTTGCGGCAATCGTGAGCGGCGGGGTCCGCCACGACGATTTAACCACCTTCACAGGTGAGGAGATAGGCGTAGCCATCACCGGCCAGGAGGAGGTTGGCATCACCCTCATCATCACCGAGGGGTTCGGCAGGATGAACATGAGCTTGAGGACATTCGACCTACTCAAGGAGTTCGATGGGTTCAGGGCATCCGTCAATGGGACAACCCAGA
Source organism: Candidatus Bathyarchaeota archaeon (assembly GCA_013619005.1). Taxonomy (GTDB): domain Archaea; phylum Thermoproteota; class Bathyarchaeia; order TCS64; family TCS64; genus RBG-16-57-9. The sequence continues at coordinate 6,632 of JABXKY010000243.1, forward strand.
TCAGGGCAGGCGTCCTGAGGCCTGAGATAATCATCCCACACGACATCAAGGAGGAGGTCGATGGGGAGAGTGTCTTACAGGGAATGGTTTCCGGTACCCCCATCAGGATAATACGGCAGCCCTACTTCGGGGCCATCGGCGTGGTTCACAGCCTGCCGGTGGAGCTCCAGCGGCTTGAGTCCGAGAGCGCGGTCAGGGTGATCCGCATCGAGCTTGACGGCGGCGAGGTCGTGACGGTTCCCAGGGCCAACGTGGAGATCATCGAGGAGTAATCCTCCCCCTTTTTGTTCCAGCCACTGGTCATAACGAGAGAAAAATAATATTCTCTGACCCGTAGATTCAGTTCATTTTCTGAAAGAGAAAACTAGCGACCCCTCTCGAATACCCGTTTCACGGACTCGATGGAATCACCGACCACTTCCGGGTTCATGGTTCCCAGCCCGCTCTCCTCAGCCCACCTGATGTGGTCGATGAGCTCCGGGTTGAAGCCCATGATCCTCGAGGCCGTTGCATCAGCGGCCACCACGTCAGTGCTGGCGATTACCGTGTCCATCTTCACAGGTTTGCCGTGCACCGGCCCCCTTCCCTCCATGGCCACGAACCCATCTATGACGGTGAGATGAGGTGGGAGGGTTACCGCTATGTCATGGACCACCTTGTCCATGCCCCTGAGGTGGTACTTTCCCTTGAACTTGGTGGTGAGCATCCCGAACAGGTTCTTCATGCCAAGTGTGACGCTGGTGCTCATGTGGGTCTTGAGCTTGGCCGCGGATACCAGCCCGGACTCGGTGGCTACCTTGGCCACCTTGATCTTCTTCAACACCCGCCCCCCCTTGACCTCAAGCTCCACCTTCTCGTCCAAGTGCCTCATGTTGACGAAGGGTACGTCCAGCCTCTTCCCCATCTCCTCCATACCGCTGGCCACCCAAGCCTTGTCAGCGTTGGTGGTCTGGGCGTCCGATTCAACTATTACCACTTCCTTACCGAGGTCTCTCAGCCGATTAACCAGTGCCTCAACAACGATGGGATCCGTGGTCGCCCCCGAGCTCCAGTCCTTTGTTGTGATGAAATTAACCTTTATGAGAACCCTGTCCCAGTCCTTGAAAACATCCCTGTAAGGGATCAGGTCAATGGCCTCATACACCGTTTCGAGACTTCTCTCGCCTTTGATTAAAGCTACGCGACTCATATCCCATGGAAACGTGGCGGGGGCTTTTAGAGGTTCACGTTTTACCCACAATTATTAAGCCGATAGGCATATGCTCAGTGAAGGGCGTGTCGGAGATGAAGGTTGTAAAACCAGATTTCATAGTAGCGGGAGGGATGCGATGCGCCACCGGGTGGATCAGGCAGTGCCTGAGGGACCACCCTGACATCTATATGCCACAGAGGGAACCCCATTATTTCGACAGGAATTATGAAAAAGGGGTCGACTGGTATCTAGAGTTCTTTTCCTCATACGAGGGGGAGAAGTTGGCCGGGGAGAAGACTGCGTCATATTTCCATTACAGGGATTCCCCGTCCAGAATGATTGATATGAACCCCGATGTCAAGGTCATCGTATGCCTCCGCGACCCCGTTGAGCGCATGTTCAGTCACTACAGTATGTACGCTCAGACGGATGAAACTCTAAGAAACCAGGGCTTCCTAGAATCAATTAATTCTGGAAGCGATTTCGTGAATTGGAGCCGCTACGCGGAGCAGGTTGAAAACTTTAAGGATCATATCCCGGAAAAGAACCTCCGATTTGTAATTTACGAGGACAAGGACATCGATCCCACTCTATTCATTCAGGATCTGTACACCTTTCTTGGTGTAAACCCCCTCTACAAATCTCCCTCGGCTGAGCTAAGGACAAAACTGGGGCAATTCGAGCATAATCATTGGTTCTGGAGGACGTTATCAAAAATCATGCTTCATCCCCGTGCACCCCTTTTCTTCAGACAACTATACAGTGAAATCCGACCAAGTTCCAGTGGGTCAGCGATAGATGAAGAAATTTACAAAGAATTGTCCATATCTTTCGATGATCTCCCCTTATTAGAGGAACTTCTTGGAAGAAAACTTGACTGGAGGACTCGAAAATACGTGACGGTCTGAAAAATATTCTAGCGGAAGCATGGATCCTGAATCCATTCCGTAAGAGCCAGATGAAAGACTATTTCACAATAATCCATTATCATCAAACATCTCCGGAACAGTTTTCATCCCATATATCATTTCTAGAAAAAAATTACACCCTGTCCCCACTTAGACAATTAAAAGATCACTATCAATCGGGCTCAGAAATCCCTGACAACTCCTTGTTCATCACCTTTGATGATGGATGGAAAAGCAACTATGAATTACTCCCAATTATAGAGGAACGCAGATACCCGGTTACTATTTTTCTCTCAACCGGGTTAATTGGCACTGATAAGACTCCTCGTCCCAGGATATTTGATGATAAAATCAAACTTGATGACTCTCTACTAAGTTTGATCACCGATGAGCCGGACGCAAAGATCATGATAACGCCTTCGGTGAGCGAAGAACGACGAACGATGTTAAACATCGGTGAGATCCAGGAAATGAGTAAACATGTAGATTTCCAGTCACACGGTGTAAACCACCACGCTTCATCTGCATTACCTGTGGCGATGCTTGAATCCGAGCTCGTTCTATCAAAAAACTATATCCAAGATTTAGTAGGAAACGAGGTGTACGCCTTTGCTTTCCCTTATAACATAGTATCAGAAAACGCGTTTGAGCTTTTCAAGAAACATGGATACGTACTTGCCAGAGCTGGTGCAAGAAAACTCAACAGCCCCGGCGCATATCCCTTCACTCTAAACAGTATCGGGGTCGAACCTCAATGGACTGTCCAAGAACTGAGGAAAGCATTGTTACTTGCAGAGCTCAAGACCCTGAGGTCTGGTTAACAGCTAATGAAAATCTTTTTGTTTCATCCTAAGAATAGGGCACATGACGTAATCACAAGTTCTTGACTTACAGGAGAGAGTGAAGGACGAGACAGGCATGACGGGAGATTTCGTGGATTTATGGGAAATTGGTGATTACCCTGAACCCATCATTGAGTTATGGACTACTGCCTCTAATC